>JAJTHO010000034.1 GCA_021297975.1 Alphaproteobacteria bacterium | reverse complement strand
TTCTTTTAGCGGCGCAGAAGCCAAACACGCATCCACCGCCGCTTTATCCAAACCCGCCACGCTTAAAATCTGGCGCAGCGCCTCTTCAGAGCCTTCGGCTTTATGCCAATCGTTTTGCTTTTCAAACAGCATCCCTACGGCGGCGAAATAAGTCACCTCCGGCACGCAGCGCGATAGCTGCGCTGCCTGAAACGCTACCGCGTTCAGCGGAAAATCCCGAAAGACAAAGCGCACCCTGCCGGTATCAACATATTTTTTCTTTATAATCGGCAGGTTTTTTTTATGAAAATGAGCGCAGTGACCGCAGCCCAAGGAGGCATATTCCACCATCGTCACAGGGGCAGATTCGCTGCCTAACGTGCGCTCTGTCCAGGTGTAGGGCTGAACATCTGCCGGTGCGGCTTCGGGCTGTAATAGTTTCAACGCGGCCTCAGACAGCGGCGCAGCGGTTTCCGTTGCTACATGGTCATGCCCGGCGTGGTCTTCTGTTTCGGCCGCGGCTTTAGGCTTGCTATCCGCTTCATCACAGGCAACCAAGGCCAGCGCCACAAAGAAAATTCCGAATACCCGGCGCATACGCTCTCCTTATAATTATCGCCCTCTATACACTATGAAAGTGAGGGCGTCATCTCGAGCGCAGCAAGGCACAGCCTTGCGCAGTCGAGAGATCTCCCCATCTTCTAGAAAAGATCTCTCCACTTCAGCCGCGTTGCGGCTTTCGGTCGAGATGACACCTTTTCACTGTGAACCTAGAGCTATACTGTTACTTAATCCACCGCGACAGATTTGCCAAGGCTGTTGCAAGCCCCTCATCCCCAACCCGAATCGGCGCAGCGGGCAGCGGCGGCGTGGGCGGCTTTTTCGCGGGCATTTTCGCTGCATAGAGAGAGAGCGGCTCTTGTTGCAGCTTTATCCGCGCAACCGCCGTATAGCCAAACGCCGCGTTAACCCGGTCTAGAAGCTGCGTTACCGCGTGCTGCGCCTCCAGCGCAAAGGGGCTGGCAACGCCAAGATGCAACGTGCCGTCCATGCGCTGCTCGGCTTGGTTAAAAACAATTTTCAGTGGGCGGGTGAATTGATTGAGCGGCGGCGGGATAAGTTCGAGCCAGCGGTACACCAGCGCCGCATCGGTGAAACCCTTGCGGCCAAAGGCAGCTTTTAAAAGCGGCTTTAATGTTTCCTGCACCGCCATAGCCCGCTGTTTACGCGGCGGCGGCGCAGGCTGATGGGGCGCGGGCGCGCTCAATCAAAAATATCCATTATAGTTTTCAGTTTGCTGCGCTTGCCGTATTTGTGTTTGTAATAATCATCATAATCATCATCGTATTTGTAAGGCTTAAAGCCGGGGTGATAGCCGTGCTGGGGGTGCTGCTGCATCGGCTGCTGCACGGGGCGTTGCGGCTGCGCTTGTCGAAATTGTGCGTATTCTTCGCGGTCTTGCGTTGCCGCCTCGTGCACCGCCGCGAGGAGCTTTTCCAGCTCGCCCTTATCCAGCCATACCCCGCCGGATGTTGCGCAGCGGTCAATTTCTATCCCATTGCGAACAATTTGTTGCATCGGGCTGCCGTCAATCGGGCTTACTAATAAGGGCATAATATTCCTCTCGTTAGAGGCAATATGGGCAACGCCTCCTGCATTTACAAGTGCGGTATCGTTGCTTTTATGGCGTATACACTATATAAGACTGAACTCATATTGATTTTTGCCTGATATAGGAATGTTTTATGGCCTCCCACCGCGCCCGGCTGATTATCCGCCGCAATACTGTTGTTGCTGTTTTTCTAGCCCTGTTTTTTGGTGTGGCTGGCCTCAGCAGCGCGGGCGCCGATATGAGCGGCAAGGAAATGCCGCCGATGCCGGTCTCCTTTGAGGAGGTAAACACCACCCCCACCCGGCTGTGGCGTGATTATCCCGGCCGCCTGACTGCGATAGATTACGCCGAAATCCGCCCACAAGTCTCTGGGCGTATTGTCGCTATAAAGTTTAATAATGGTCAAAAGGTAAAAGCCGGGGATATTCTGTTTGTTATTGATAAGCGCCCCTTTGTTGCCCAAGTGCGCGCCGCCGAAGCCGCCCGCGATTTAGCCAAAGCCCAGTATGAGCGCGCCATCAGCGTTAAAAGCGATTTTATTGCCAAAAGTCTTGTCGATGAGCGCGCCGCGACCCTCAAAGCCGCAGAGGCTGCCCTTGCTGTTGCCCGGCTGAATCTGGAATACGCCGAGGTGCGCGCCCCCATCGCTGGCATTATCAGCCGCGCCGAAGTCACTGTCGGTAACCTCGTTGAAATCAATGCTGGTGCGCCGCTGCTCGCCTCCATCACCGCCGATAATGGCCTTTATGCTGATTTTGTTGTCGATGAGGCAACCTATGTCGACAGCAGCAGCGCCGCGGTGCAATCATTAGGTGTTGAAATCAGCCTGCCCGGCATGGCGCCCGCGCTCAATGGCACAATGGAATCGTTTGATAACCGCGTCGATGTTGTAACCGGCGGTGTGCGCGCACGGGCGCGCTTTGATACAAAAGATAACGCCCTCAAGCCCGGCCTATACGCCACCATTCGCCTCGGCACCCCGGAAAAGCCCCTGCTCACCGTTTCGGAAAAAGCCATTGGTACGGATCAGGATAAAAAATTCGTGCTGGTGGTGGATGAGGGCAATAAAGTCGGCCTTCGTCCTGTGACGTTGGGTGACAGCGTGCGCGGCCGGCGCGTTGTTTTAAGCGGCCTTAAAAACGGCGATAAGGTTATTACGAGCGGCCTGCAACTGCTGCGTCCCGGTATGGCCGTTGCGCCGCAATCCCCCGCTTCAAGCGCGCCCACGCCGATGTAAGGCTGCACGCCTGTGCCGCCCTCCTCTATCGCTGCGCCTTTATTAGCCTGGTATGATGCGCATCAGCGCGTGCTGCCGTGGCGGGCGCGCCACGGCACGGCTAAGGCCAATCCCTATTATGTGCTTTTGTCGGAATTCATGCTGCAGCAAACGACGGTTGCAACCGTCCTTGGCTATTTCCCGCGCTTTATAGAGCGCTTTCCCGATGTTAACGCACTGGCAGCAAGCCCGCTTGAGGACGTGCTCAGCCTGTGGGCAGGCCTTGGTTATTACGCCCGCGCCCGCAATTTGCATAAAGCGGCTGTGGCCGTTGTTGAGCATCACCATGGCCGCATCCCCAACACCGAAGCCCTGCTCCGCCAGCTTCCCGGTGTGGGCGCCTACACCGCCGCCGCCATAGCCGCGATTGCCTTTGATGAGGCAGCAACGGTGGTGGACAGCAACGTTGAGCGCGTCATGGCGCGGCTGCATAATATCGATACGCCTTTGCCGACCGCAAAAAAACAGCTCACCCAGCTCGCCGCAACCCACACGCCGCAGCGCCGCCCCGGCTGTTACGCGCAAGCTTTGATGGATTTGGGCAGCCGGGTGTGTGTTTCCGGCGTGCCGCGCTGCGGCGTGTGCCCGATTATCACCTCTTGTGCCGCACAGGCGCTGGGAACCGCCGCTACCCTGCCCCGGAAAAAGCCGAAAACCCTCCGCCCCACCCGGCACGGCACAGCCTTTGTTCTGTTTCGCGCTCATGATGACGCCGTTTGGCTGCGCCCGCGCCCGGCAAGCGGGATGCTCGGCGGGATGCTGGAAGTGCCGGGCACGCCGTGGCTGGAGCACGACACCGCCGATATGGCGCCCGCCGCCTACATGCCTATGGCGATACCATTCACCCCGCTGAATAAGCCGGTTGAGCATATCTTTTCGCATTTTCGCGCGGTGATAACCGTGAGCACCGCCCGCACCGATGAAATCCCGCCCGATGCGGGCGCTTGGTATGCGCTGGATACTGTCCCTACGTTGGCGCTGCCCACGGTGATGAAAAAGATTTTAAAACGGTCTATAGCGCTGTAATAAAAAAATATTTTTGCAGACCCCTTTACAAGGTTTACAAAATCAGGTAGGGTAAAACTATAGGCTGATGAAGTTTGTCAGTTACACACGCTCACAACGCACTAAGTTTTCCCTCTTTTAGTTTTTGCTTGTATACCTCTAAAAACGACTCAAAGTTTTTAATCTCGGCGAACTGGCGCGAGACATCGCGATAACTGGTTATATCCGTATCCGCCGGGGCGCGGGCGATAATGGCAAACGCGCCCGCCAGCTCTGTCTTCTCCATCACCTTGGCGTATTGAGTTTGCAGCGCCGCAAGGTCGTTATACTGCTGCGCCAAAGACAGCGCGAGCGCAAGATTCAAAATAGTGCGGGCTTGTATGGGGCTGATAACGTCTTCTTCTTTGCCGGTAACGTTAATAACCTGCCGCAAGGTCGCAACAAGTCGCGTGTAATCCTTCTGCGCCCAGTAAATTTCACACCTCAGCCGTAAATCCGGCTCTGCCGTGCCGCTCTCCAAAAGCGCCAGCGCGCCGCCAAAATCTTCTTTCATCATCAGCGCCCGCGCCCGCAGCCGCGTGCGGTTGGCTAGAAGTTCCGGCGCCACAACGTCCGGCGCACCCGAGCTGTCCAGTGCCTGAATCGCCGCATCGGGGTTTCTATCCAGCAGTTTTATCAGCGCCAGCTGTGCCCCTACCCGTGCCCGGTCTATTCCTGATAGCCGTTCCCGCACCTGATGGTCTAATAAATCCGCAGCCCGGTCGAGCAAATCCACCGCAACCAGCCGGTCTGCCAGATTGCGAATCATCTGGTCTCCAGCCGCATCCTTCGGCGTTAAATCACGAAATTCATCATACAGCGCCAGCGCGGTAAGCGGCGACAAGGCATCCGCCGCGCCGTCAAGATACAGCTTAGAGAACGTGTCGCTGATGGTCTTATCAACCACCGCTTTATCGGGATGCGCCGCAAAACGGCTGGAAATCTGCCGCAGGAGGCGCAGCCCTTTGCGGTACTCGCTTTCCGCCATATACATATCCGCCAGTTTGCGCAGCACGGAAAATTCAAAGATATCACCGCGCCAGGCAAAGCGCAGCCGTTCCAGCCGCACAATCGCATCTTTGCGGGATAGACTACCATCGGCGAGGCCGGTGTTGATAAGCTCCAGCTCTGCCCGCGTGCGCGCCCATTGATCGCCGTCTTGGCTCAGTTCCTTAAAAATCGAGTTCGCCATCGGTGTATCGCCGCGCGCGGCCATAACGCGCGCTTGTAAAAACTCCACCCGCTTTTTCTGGGAACGGGTCAGCTCCTTAACCGACACATCATCCAAAAACACACTGGCCAGTGCCGTACGGTTTTCAGATAAAAGCGACTCCGCCGCCAGACTCGCCAGCACCACCGCATGCCGCGCCGGATAGCTGGACGGCAGCGCCCGCGACGATTCAAACAGTCCGGCGGCGGTTTTTGTATCGCCTAAGGAGGCATAGGCCGCGCCCAGCCACAACTGGCCTTCGGGGTTTTGCTGGTAAAATGGATCGCTAAACGCGGCCTTTGCCGCCAACGGGTCATCATCCAAAAGGGCTATTGCCCCGCGCAGCGCCGCAACGCCCTGATTATTTTGCAGCGTTGGCTCTTCGCGCACCATCGTGCCTACAACCCCACCCGCCTCTGTCAGATAGCCATGGCTAAACAAAAAGCGCGCCAGATCCATACGGCGGGGATTTTTCTGGCTGCGCGGGGCGTTGTTGACCGCATCCTGCAATTGCTGGCGAAGTTCGGTAAAGCGGCTCACCGGCCCCCGCCGCCACGCGCTAAAATCAAACAGCGCCGCATCGCGGGGCAATTCGTCGCTAATCAACCCTGCGGGCGGCTCTTGCGCGGTAAGGCGCAGCCCGGTTGCGGACGTTATCACAACCTTATCCGGCTGGCCGCGCACGCTCATGTCTTCTTTACCCGGCACGATCACAATACCCTGCCCCGATGCCAGCACGGAAAATTCCTGAAAATCCAGCGTATCCTGATTGCCGTGGCCGCTGCTGCGGGCGGGCGCAATCCAGAGGTTATCCCCAACGCTTGGATCGCTCACGAGCCCCGGCTCGGTAATGTGCGGCAGTAAAAGCTCAACCCGCGGCGTCGGTGCGGCGTTCGGCTCTGCGCGCACAAGGAGACCATGCTCCACGCTAATCGCCTCAGGCCGCAAATCCAGATTCCACGTGTTGCCCTGCGGCCATAAACTCGGCGCCAGCGGCACGGCTGTTTTCAGGCGCACCACCGTAAAACGCGGGTGCGTGCGCTGTTCTAACAGCTCTAGCCGGTCAGGGTTTTCCGTGCGAATGCCGCCAAAATCCAGCGGCGCGAGGCGGTCAAACACCGCCCAGATATAGCCGGCGCGGCTAAACACCGCCGCTGCTGCTGGCTCGGTAAAAGGAAAACGAATGGTCAGCGAATTCGCCCCCTTCGCCATGGTCAGCACGAGCGGCTGCCCCGGCAGCGCGGGGATGGGCGCGGCTTGGGGCACAGGTTGCGGCATAGCGGGAATCTCGGCGGCTGGCTTTACAGGCTGCACTTCTTCTTTTGGCGTTAGCGGCGCTGGCGCGGGTTCTTGCTTTGCGGATTCCTTTTTTAGAGCCACCACCTGCGGCGCTGCAACCGGCGGGGTAACGCTCGCTGTTGCGGCGGGAACAACCGGCGCAGCTTCTGGTGTTGCGGCAACAACAGGCGGCGGCGCAGTTACGGGCGCTGTATCTTTTTTCGCCGCTGTCTTATCCGCCTTATCAGCGGTTTTCCGAAAATCCACCACCGTTGCCGTGCGCACGGTGGAGCGGGTAATCGTAACACCCGGCTTCAGCGTCAACGTTGCCGTATCGCCCGAAAGCGTCACCCCGCTCACATACTGCGGCAGGCGGCGCTCAAGTTTTTCAAGCTGGGGCGGCAACCCCGCCGGGCTGTGCACGGTAACCGTAGCCCCCTCCGCACTCACGCTGGCGCTTGACGCTGGATCATTCCAATCCAGCGCAATTCGGCCATAACCGGGGTGTTCGCCCACCCGCAATTGCGGCGCGGCGATGGCCAGGCTGCTGAAAAGCAAAAGCCAGCAGCCAACAACAAGGACAGTTTTGCCCATACGGTATCGTACCCGGTTTTTACTTAACAGATTGTTACGCGCTTGCCAGCACCGAAGGGAGAGGCAAAACCGGCTTTCGCACGCGGCGTTGCCGATGTGTCACGTTGCAAAATACACACTATTCATGACAGCATTCACCAGCAAATATGGACAATAGTGAAGTTTTATGTGCAATAAAACCGACCAGAGAGGGCATCATGAGCCGTGAAAGTCTAAGTCTTGTATTCCAAGGTAGCGCCGTACAGATGGGCGACATAGACATTGAAAATCTAGCCCCGGCATTGCTTTCATTAAGCAATCTGATTCAAAAATCGAATGAGGCCATTAATGGTGACCGCGCCTCTGTTTCAGTTCGCGTTCAAGCCAGCAGCCCAGGCTCATTTCAAGTATCACTCGACGTGATTCAGACATTAACAGAAACGGCTCGAAATTTTCTAGATTTTGCTGTTCATGATAAAGAAAAAATTGCTGCCGCTAATGAGCTGGTTGAGTTAATTTTTAAATGTGTTGGCGGCGGAGTAGCATTCTCTGGTGGCTTATTCGCCTTAATCAAAGCCCTTAAAGGAAAAAAGCCTGATTCAATCGAAGAAAAAGGCGACATTGTAACGATAAAACAGCAATCAAACATTTTTATAACCAACAAAAGAACCATTATTCTTGCTGAGAATGGTCTCGTCCGTGAGGCGGCCAGAAAGACGCTACAAGTCCTGTCAAATAATGGGTTTGATAGTCTGTCCATGCAGATAAAATCAGGCGAAAAACTTGTAATTAGCAAGGAAGAACTAAGCTATTTTGATATACCTGACCGTGAAGAAATCCTCGAAGACAAACAGCGCAGCATGACTCTTCAGATTATCTCGTTAAGCTTTAAAGAGGACAACAAGTGGCGCGTTACAGACGGTCTTGAGCCGTTTAGCGTTACAATAGAAGACAGCGATTTTTTGAAAAAAATTGCCAATGATGAAATTTCATTTTCCAAAAATGATTATCTCGTTTGTGATGTGCATGAGCGCCAATTCCAAACAGATAAAGGCTTGCGGATGGAACGGGCAATCATTCGTGTTACCGAGCACAGACCGGGCTTCAAACAACTGAAGTTGCTATAAATAATCCTACTGCCCAGCCGCCACCTTATTCAAATTCTGCTGCGCAGCATTCGCCACCACACTCTGCGGGTTCAGGCGAATAACATACTCCCAATCCGTCCGCGCGCCGGTAATATCCCCGCCTGCGGCTTTCAGCAGCCCGCGCTCTAAATACGCCTCCTGCCGGGATGGGTCGAGCGCCAAGGCTTTGGCGATATCCGCATTGGCCGGGGCATAGCTTTGCAGCATCCGCCACGCCGTCGCCCGAAAAATCAGTGCGTCCACCGCGTTTGGAGTGACGGCTAGCACACTGTTTAAGTCCTCCAGCACGCCGCTGTAGTTTTTTAGTGTGATATATGCCACAGCACGGTCTTGCCGAATATCCACCCGATCGGGTGCTTGCAGGATAGCAGTTGTGAGAAGTATCACGGATTTCTGCGGTTGCCCGGCCAGCAAATACGCCTTGCCGCCCTGCGCCAGCAGCTCCACCCGTGCGGGCAGGCTGGCATCCGGGTTGGGGCTGCTGGCGAGGCGCTCGTATATCTCCGCCGCATCGCGAAACCGCCGCAGGGAAAATAGCGCCGCCGCCCGGCAATGCTGCGCCGCTGCCCCGCCGCCCGTGCCGCCCCAATACTGCGCCGCATCTAGCGCCGATAAGGGGTTCACCTCAATCAGTTGCAAGCACGCTTTATATTGACTGGCGTTGTCCGTTTCCCCGCCAAACGCCGCCGCCGGGCGCGCCAATCCGGCCAGACACAGTAGCACCACATAAAAAAGCCCGGCTCTCACGGCTTTGCGTTCGCCGTCACAGCCGCTGGCGCCAGCAGCTTATCCGTCACCCGGCGCGGCAGTTGAAACGCCCACGCGGCGCTGCGCTGCTGTAATTCCGCCACATCCGCCCGCACCGCATCGGGGGTGAGCAGTCCTGTTGCCCGGGCGCTGTTTTTCTCGGCTTTTTGCTGTAAGGCAAAGGTTTCCGGGTGCGGCGCGACGCGCCAGCTGGGGGTTAACACCGCCCACAGCCCGCCGTCATAGCGGTGCAGTGTGAGCGTCAATTCCATCCCGTCAAACGTGCTGCCTGTCACTTTTGCCGCCATGGGCGCGGCGGCCACCTCAGCTCTAGGTCGAATATCCTGCCACTGCACGGCGCTAAACAGCTGCAACGCCGCCGCATTGGTGCTGGCATAGGGCGACGTGCGGCTGAGCGGCGCAGCCTCATTCAGTTGCAGCGTTTTCCAGCGGCTCGGCTCCACATGCAACAAATCGCGGTCAAACCACGCCCGCGCCTCCATCGGCCATTGCGCCGTCCCGCGCACCAGCCACGCCTGCGGCTTCCCCGCCGGGCGCACATAAAATTGCCGGCTCAGCTGCCCGTTGCGCGTTTGTTCGGTCTTACCCATCAAGAGCGCCGCTATCGGCTTACCCGCCCCGTCCAAGAGCTGCACTTCCCGCGCTTTACTGCCGCGTGCGCTCACCGCATCAACATTCAACCGCTCATACAATTTAGGATTCGTGGTTTTCGCCTCGACCACTTCCAGCCGCGCCAGATTAAACAGCTGCTCGCGCAGCATCCCGGCGTTCACCGGAAAATCTGCCGCGCCCGATTCGCTGCCCAACTGCCAGCTATCGCCGCGCCGATATAATGTCAGAGAACCCCCTGTATCCGCCAGCACCACTTTTTGCACGTCGTTCAACCGGTTCAGCAATCCCGGCAACAGCAAATCGCCGCTGGCGGCGCCATCCGCGACCAAAACCGCAACTGGCCTACTCGATTTTCCCCCCAGCGACATACCCAAAAACGATGCGCCCGCAATGACAAAAAGCCCGGCTAGCAGCCAAAAACGCGGCACAGCCTGCCAATCTGCCACCCACTGCGCGGCAGAGTTTTTAACCTGTGCCCGCGCCCGCGCTTTCATGCGGCCATCCGGTTATGGCGGTGCCGCCGGCGGCGGCGCTGCATAAACGCCGCTAGCAGCAAGACCGAGAGCGGCACGAGCGCTATATTGATGAATATCACTGCATGCTGCAGGTTTTCTAAATCCTCACGCAGCGCCCGCTGCACGGCGCGAAGCTGCTGGCGCAGCGCGAGCAGTTTCTGCTGCGCCTCGCCGATAACCTGTTCCTGCTCAGCTGTGAGCAGCGCGCCTTGGGCGTTATCATCGCTTTTCATCAGCTCATTCAGCCGCGCTTCGGTTTGCTGCAAATCGCCGCGCAGGTTTTGCTCGGTAGCGCGGAAACGCTGCTCAGCGGCGCGGGTTTTTTCAACCAGCCGTGTGAACGGACGCTGCATCGTGCCGCGACTGCGAAGGCTAATCAGCTCGCTGCTGCCCAGTAAATTTTCCACCGCGTTCACAACCAGCGCCCCATTCCCCGCAACCGGCATCGCCACATCGGTGCCGTAAAACGAGCCGGTTTGCAGCCAAAAGGCATCGCGCAGCATATCCGTATCCGCAACGATAACCGCATGCAGCGGCGCAGGCTCCGCGCCCGGCTTAACAACGGTTTCTTTGAAGAACGGCGTCACAACGCCCGTTATCCGCGCAGCTAGCGTCAGCGCCGCATCGCCCGCCTTAAATTCCCGCAGTATCCGCGGCATATCCGGCGCCGGGCGGAAATACGATAAATCCAGCAAGGCCGCCTGCGGCGACGTTTGCAGCAGCGGCGCAACGCTCACCGCGCCGCCGTCTAATTTCGTGAACGCCCCGGCGCTCGCCACATTCACCATGCCGATATCGGCGGTTATCTGGTCATCACTGGCCAGCGCCGCGCCGTCAAGCGCGAGCCACGCATAATACGGCGCGTCCACTTCCCGGTCATCCAGCCGCATCGCCACTTTGCGGGCATAGCGCACATCGGCGGCAACCTTATCGGTCTGAAAGCCAACGCCCCAATGCGCGAGCAGCCGCGTGAAATTCGGCGCAGCCGATTCGGAAATATTCAGCTGCGCCCTAGAGCGGCTGGCCTCCGGCAACGGATCGGTAAACACGAGAAGCCGCCCGCCCTGCGCCGCATAGGAATCAATCGCGCGCAGCGCCGCTTCTTGTATGTCATCGGGCTGGATAAGGATTAACACATCCGTGCCCGCCGGGATTTGCTGCGCATCGGCCGCAATCATCGTCACATCAAAAAGTTGCCGCAACTGCTCCAGCACAAACCACGGGCGCTCAGACCGCCCGGTTAAAAACACCGCCGACGGATCGCCCTCAATCGGCAAGGTGGACAGCACAGCCACGCGCTTTTTAGTGGTGTGGGATAAGGAACTTAGAATTTTGGTGATGTCGTATTCAAGGAACGGTTCACGCTCAGGCTGAAGAAACGGTATCACCTCTTTGCCGTCGGTGCTGTTGCTGGCAACCAGACCAAAATAGACCTTATCCCCTGCTGTGTTGAGGCGCACACCTTGGAGGCCATCGGCCAGCGCCGCGTCCTCCTCTTCTGAGAACGGTTGCGGGTCTATAGTGACAATAATCACCTTGCCGTCGCTCGCTCGCGAATAGGCGCGCAGCAAATCCTCCACCCGCTGGGCATAGGTTGCGTACAGCGGCGCAGCCTCGCCCAGACTGCGGGAGAAATACAGCCGCAGCGTCACCGGCTCTGGCAGACGCGAAACAATGGTTTTACTTCCCGATGACAGCGCATACAGCTTATCCGCCGTCACATCCCATGCCGCGCCAGGGAATACATAACGCAGCGCCGATGTGCTAAGAACCAGCAGCAGGAACAGCCCGATAAGCCGCAGCGTCAGGCGCTGGCGCGTGGTTATCTTAGAGAACAGCGCCCTCATCGTCCCGCCCCCACTATCAAAGAGGCGTCATCCTGAGTAAAGCGAAACCGCCCGGTTTCGCTGCATCGAAGGATCTCCCTTAGAATAACGGGGAGATTCCTCGACGGCGCAAAACCTAAGGTTTTGCTGGCTCGGAATGACGTCCGTAAAAAAATACTGGATAATAAAGCCCTCATGCGTTCTTCTCCGCCTTAAGCGTCTCAGCCGCCATACAAAGGAAAACCACGACCAGCACCACGAAATACCCCGCCGCTTTCAGGGTTATCAGCCCCTTGGTCAGCGTATCAAAATGGGTCAGCATACTCAGCCCGGCGATGGCCTCCACCACAAAAACCCCCGCCCACGGCGCGAACAGTTGTGTCATCAGCGGCGTTCCGCCAACCAGCAGCGCAAACGACAGCACCACCCCCACCACAAACGCCGTCACCTGATTGCGCGACAACGCCGAGGCAAACAGCCCAATCGCGACAAACCCCGCCGCACAGAGCCAACTCGCGAGGTAACTGGCCAGTATCAGGCCATTATCCGGACTGCCGAGGTAATTCACCGTAATCCACAGCGGCACGGTCAGCAGCAGCGCGAGGCCGCAAAACAACCAACACGCCAGAAACTTCGCCAAAATCGCCTGCACCGCGCCAATCGGCAGGGTCAGCAGCAATTCCAGTGTGCCGCTTTTCCGCTCCTCCGCTATCAGCCGCATGGAGAGCGCCGGAATAAACACGAGGTATAACCATGGGTGAAAATTGAAAAACGGCAGCAAATCCGCCTGACCGCGCTCTAAAAAATTGCCCATAAAAAACGTCAGAACACCGGCTACAAGCAGGAACAGCGTCAAAAACACATACGCCAGCGGCGTTGTGAAATAGCCTGCCCATTCTTTGTCCAAAAGCGCCCCGACGCGCCCCCACCAAAACGCGGTCAGCACCGGCGCGGGGCGGCGATACGGCCTGAGCGCGGCGCTCATGCGGCGCTCCGTTGCTGCATCGGCGGCTGTATTTGCGTGAGGGAACGGAACACATCCTCAAGCCGCGCTGGTTGCGGCACATCCGCCGCCGTGCGCAGCCCTGCCGCCGTGCCGAGATAGCGCACCCGCCCCTCGGCCAGAATCAGCGCCCTCGTGCACACCGCGTCCACCTCTTCTAAAATATGCGTTGAAATCAGAATGGCCTTTTCCGCCGACAGCGCCTTAATCAGCGCCCGCATGGTGTGTTTTTGATTGGGGTCGAGCCCGTCGGTCGGCTCATCAAGAATAAGCAGCGGCGGGTTGTGCACCAAGGCGCTCGCCAGCGCTGCGCGGCGCTTATAGCCCTTTGACAGCGTTTCGATGCGCTGGTCTAACACCTCATGCAGCGCGGTTTTCTCCGCCGCATCATAGAGCGCGAGCGCCCGCCGTGATTTCAGCACCCCGCGTGCGGCGCAGATAAACTGTAAAAACTCATACACTGTCATGTCGCCATACAGCGGCGCACCTTCAGGAACATAGCCGATGAGGGTTTGCACCGCCTGCGTGCTTTTTTGTAAATCCTGGCCAAACACCGCAATCGTGCCGTTATCGGGCGGCAAAAATCCGGTCAGCATCCGCATGGTGGTTGATTTTCCCGCACCGTTCGGACCCAAAAACCCCAGAACATCGCCAATATTGAGCGCAAATGACACATTATCCACCGCTTGCCGGGTGCCGAAGCGTTTGGAGAGATGCTGTACCAAGAGGGCGTCGGTCATGGGTTCTCTCTAGCGGGTTGCCTAGGTTCCCGCAAGAGGCTGCGGTACACATCCAGCGTCCGCTGTTGCATTTGTGCAATCGTATAACATGTTATAACATGTTGTCTGGCGGCGTCGCCCATCGTCTGGCGTTCACTTGGGGGCATGGTTAGCGCCCGGTGCATGGCATGCGCCAACGAACACGGGTCACGCGGCACATGATGCAGCCCCGTCACCCCATCCCGCACCGTTTCCGCCGCGCCGCCATGCCCGGATGCAATGACGAGCCGTCCCGCCGCGCCCGCCTCAATCGGCACGCGGCCAAAGGCTTCCGGCTTGGTGGACGGCACGAGGATGCAATCCGCCGCTGCGTACACCGCGTTCATATCCGCGCTGGGCGGGGCGAACAGCACCGCATGCGCGACGCCTAGCCGCCCCGCTAAGCCGCGCAGTTCCGCTGTATAATCGCTGCGCCCCTGCGCATCGCCGATAAAAAGCAGCCGCGCCTCCGGGTGTTCGGGCAGTATGAGCGCCAGCGCCAACAGCGCATCGGTATGCCCCTTCCAGCGGGTGAGCCGCCCCGGCAAAACGAATAAAAAATGGTGATTTTCAACACTCCATTTGTGCCACAACCCTTGGTTGTGCTCAATAGAGTGATTAATATCATATTTATTAGGGTCAACGCCACGCGGGATGTTGATAATGTGTTTTTTGTCACACTGTGGGTGGTGCTGCTGGATATACCTGGCGATAAAATCTGAAATGGCGATAACGCGGTCGCCCCGCGCCATGATGCTGTTATAGAAGCGCTTGGGCGCCCAGTTCATCCCGCCATAGCTGCCGTGGTAGGTGGTGACGAAGGGGACGCTCCGCCCCCGCGCTGCCGCATGGGCTGGCCAAGCCGGAAAACGACTGCGGGCATGGACGATATCAATAGAGTGCGCCTTGATAATCGCCCCCAGCCGCGCCCGGCATTTAAAATATGCCAAAAGCCCCTTTTTTGCCGCCGGGATGGGGTGGAGAATCGCCCCCAGCCGCGCCGCCTCCGCCGCAAACGCGCCGCCGTCACAGGCGATATGCGCCTCCGCCCCCGCGGCAATCAGCGCCGCCGTGATTTCCAGCGTGCCTTTGGTAACCCCGCCTGCTTCTAGCGCCGGGACGACTTGCAGAATGCGCATGACACGTCTCATACACCCCCCAGATAACGGGTTAATAACCCGCCAAAAACAAAGCTAATTCCCACACACAGCTGAAAAACCGCAATAGTGTCATACCCCTTAGCGGTGCGCATTTCGCCCGTCCAAACCGCCCCAACCTCATGACGCCACCAGAAACCCAGCAAAACCGGCAATACAAAAAGCCCTATAAGCCGAACATCCGCGTCAGGAAAAGCGTAGCGCGGCCACAAGATAAGACTTATTCCGCCTATCAGGCACCCCAATATGAAACAGAAGACATACATCAACAGAGGGCGATACCTTGTGGCTATCGGCACACCGATTAAGAAGCCTATTTGCCGCACAACCCCGACAAAAAGCCTTAGACAATACTCACTTAAAAAGAAGACCACAACGAACCCTGCAAAGAAAATCACCGTCAGTATAAATTCCAAGAGTCCTTCAGAAAAAAATTCCTTCATCGCCCCTCTCCCGCAGCCGCGAGTGCCATTAACCCCGCCTTATAATCAGGATACCGCAGCTGCACACCCAATTCCTGTTTCATCAAATCATTCCGCACCCGCCTGCAATCGGCGTAAAAACTCTGCGCCATGGGG
>JAJTHO010000116.1 GCA_021297975.1 Alphaproteobacteria bacterium | reverse complement strand
ATGTTGCCCCGAATCTGGACTGGGTTCCGGTGGGAGCAGCTGTTGGCTACGCCAACACAACCGATGCGGGTGGCTATGCGATTCTGGGCGCGGAAGCGGGCTATAATCTATCAGACACCATGACCGTGTATGTTGAAGGCCGCAACCTCACGGATGAAACGTATATCAGCAATTTCAGCACAACAAATGCAGCGAATGCAAACAGCGCGCTGTATTATCCGGGTGACGGCATCAGCGCGTTTGCTGGCGTAACGGTGCGGTTCTGATGTTGGCGCTGCTGTTCCGCTGGCATGTGCGGCTTGGCTATGTGGCGGGCGCAGTGCTGATTCTCTGGGCAGCTTCGGGGATTTTACACCCGGTGCTGTCGTTTACACAGGTGAGACCGGTGGCCTTTGTGCCGCCGGTCGTGCCGATTGATAGTGCGGATGCTCAGCCGCTCTCCGCGCTCAGCGGCTTGCCGGAGCGCGTAAGCGGCCTGCGGCTGTTATCGCTTCAGGGGCTAAGCGTCTATCAACTCACGATGCCGGAGACAAAAGAACGGCGCTACTACCGCGCTGATACCGGCGCGCCGCTTCCCAGCGCAGAGATGGCGCACGCGGAAATCCTAGCGCGTCATTACAGCGGTGAAAAAAACGCACGCATCGCCGCAATACACACGCAAACGGCATTCTCTGAATCCTATCCGAAAATAAATACCTACCTCCCTGCCATTAAAGTGATTTTTGACAGACCCGATACTCTGTCTGTGTATGTCTCAACGGCAAATGATAGACTCGGCACGGTTAACACCGATACGAAAGAACTGCTGCTCGCTTGGTTTCAACGAATACACACCCTCAACTTCCTGAAACCCCTTGGTGATGGGCGCATTGTCATTATCGCGCTGTCTATGCTGGTTGCGTTCAGCATGGCTGGGCTGGGGATTGGGCTTTTGTGGAAATTAAGGCGGCCAAAGACCCCGCGCGGTTTGCGCGGATTACACAGGCGGTTGGCTTGGTTGGTCTTTGTTCCTATTCTGCTGTTTAGCAGCACGGGGCTGTTCCATTTACTCGTTACATCCTACGCAAAGCCGACAATTCCCGTTGCGGTGCCAAGTTTCACAGTAGCCTTGGCAAAGGCGCTACCAAACCTTGAAACAGGGATAGCCTTGCTGGATGCACGACTGATACAGCTTGATGAAAAAACACGCTGGCGCGTTGAGTATACAGCCGCCGGGGCAAAACACGGGGATATAGCCTACTATAGCATTGACACTGGCGAACGGTTATCCCTCACCGATGCAGACGCCGCGCAAAGCCTCGCGGCATCCCTGCTGCCAGATGTTGAGTTTAGCGGCGCACCCAGCCGCGTGTTGCGCTATAACAGCGAATACGGCTTTGCCAATAAACGCCTGCCCGTCTGGCGATTAGAGGCAACGGACGGAACGTTGGTGTTTATTGATACTAAAGATGCGGTCATTGCGGCAAAAGTGGGCGCTTTGCATAAAGCCGAACTGTGGACGTTCAACACCCTGCACAAGGGGCAGTTTATGGATAAGCTGTTTGGTCTCAAACCGCCGGTTCGTGATGGGGTATTGGTTGCGATTGCGTCGCTGATTATCATCATGAGCGTGTTTGGGATTGTGCTAACACGAAGACGGCAACGCTCATAATATGACATATTTACACGACGTCATCCTGAGTGCAGCAAAACCTTTAAGTTTTGCGAAATCGAAGGATCTCCCCCAGAATAACAAGGAGTTTCCTCGACAGCACAAAACCTAGAGGTTTTGTTTGCTCGGAATGACGTCATTAAAAAAATACTGGTGGCAAGACGGCAACGATTCTAGGATTGACGCCGCTTTATGGCTTCAAAAAGCCCAGCTCGTAAACCTGCGGTATCAATTTTTCGCTGAGCGCTTTATACGCCGCCTCGAACGCGGAAAAATCAACGGGCATCCCATGCCCCGCCTTGTTCCGTTCTTTCAGCGCGTTGCGGATTTGATACCAGCCCACATCGGCGCGGTTGAGTTTATACTCCTCGCGCACGGTGTGCGGCGGGGTCTCGCGGTAATACGCGCTCCACAGGCCGCGCCCCGCATCCAAGACCGCTTGCGCCTCAAGGGATAGTTTTTTGCCCGCCAAATACCGCACCATAAAATCCGATTCAAAGCGTTCGGGTGCGCCCACCTCTGCCTCGCTAAAGGGGATGAAATGGTTGACGATGCTCCATTTTTTGCCGTTCCATTCAAGATCGTTCGCGCTGGCGGTGAGGTTGCTGCCATTAAACAGCATCCAGATAAGGCAATCGTGTTTAAACTCATCGGGCAGCGGCGCGGTGGGTTGCAAAAACTGGTCGCGGTCGTTTATCCACGTGGGTTTGATGAGACGGCGTACAGAAAAGACAATGGCGGCTTGCCAAAGGTTTTCGGGGGTGACGTATATGCCGTCGCCACGTCCAATAGCAGAAGAACAAATAAATGTTAATCCAGAGGCATTATACATATCATTCCCTGCACAACACATATAAGCAACTGCAGCATCTGACCAAGTCGAAACTCTAGGGGGGGTTAGTCTAGCTGATATTGCATTAGTTAGAGGAATGACTGCTTGTTTATTGGCTTTTGGTCTATCCAACCATACATTTAAAAAACTTTTATTCGGCAAATTATAAAATAT
>JAJTHO010000096.1 GCA_021297975.1 Alphaproteobacteria bacterium | reverse complement strand
GTGTTGCTAAAAGAGCGCACGGATGCGTCTATCTTGACGTTTACCGCCGCCCTGCCGCCGCAGTAACCAATTTGATTTGACGTCATTCCGAGCAAACAAAACCGCTAGGTTTTGTGCCGTCGAGGAATCTCTCTTTCATTCTGGAGGAGATCCTTCGATCTCGCAAAACCTTTGGTTTTGCAGAACGAGGGATGACCCCATAAAAATTTACCACAAGATAAGCATCGAGGAACACCCAACAATTACCACCCCAAGATGTATTTCTTCAACTCTTCAATATTTTTTAACCTATCCGTGGCACAACCAAGAATGCTAGGAAAAGCATACGAGAGAGCGACCCATGGATGATTTACTCGTCGAATTTTTGACAGAGACCAACGAAAGTCTGGAAAAACTAAACTTAGAAATTGTGCGTTTAGAGCAGAACCCCGGCGATATGGAGCTGGTGTCCTCGATATTCCGCATCATGCACACCATCAAAGGCACATGCGGCTTTCTTGGCCTGCCCCGCCTTGAATCCATTGCCCACGCTGCCGAAGACGTGATGGGAAAAATCCGCGACGGCAAACTCGCACCGTCCGCAACCATTGTCTCCCTCGTTTTTGATTCGCTGGATCAAATTAAATTTATTCTCGCCATGCTCGGCGAATCGGGAACAGAACCCGAAGGCGATGATTCCAATCTGATTGCCGCGCTGCGCGCAATGGCTGAAGGCGGCGATGCAGGCAGCGGCAGTCATGCTGCACCGCATGCCCCCGCGCCTGTTGCAGCCGCCGTAAGCACAGACCATACACCCGTATCCGCTGATTCTGCCGAGCTCGAAGCCGCGTTCGCCGCTGCCGAGTTTGACCCGCCAACGCCCGATGCCGCTGCATCCCCCACCCCGGCAGAGACCAGCTTTGAAAACGCGCTCGATGCAATTGAGAAAAAAGAAAAAGCCTCCGCCACAAAAGCCGTGCAAGCAGCTGCTGTTAAAAAAGCAGAAAAGCCCAAAGAAGCTGAAAAAGGTGGCGACAAAGATTCCAACCAGACCATTCGTGTCGGTGTTGGCCTTCTTGAAAACCTGATGAATCTTGTCTCTGAGCTGGTGTTAACCCGCAACCAATTGCTGCAAATCAGCCGCTCGGAAAAAGACAGCCCCTATAAAGTACCGCTGCAACGGCTGGGTCAGGTGACCTCTGAGCTGCAAGAATCGGTGATGAAAACCCGGATGCAGCCCATCGGCAACGCCTGGAACAAATTGCCGCGCATTATCCGTGATTTGAGCAACGAATTGAATAAGAAAATTGACCTGGTTATGATCGGGGAAGACACCGAACTTGACCGTCAGGTTCTTGAGATGATTAAAGACCCTCTCACGCACATGGTGCGCAACTCGGCTGATCACGGCGTTGAACAGCCTGCCGACCGGATTAATGCCGGAAAGCCGGAAATCGGTACTGTTCGCCTCGAAGCCTATCACGAGGGCGGCTATATCATCATCAAGATTGCCGATGATGGCAAAGGCCTCAACATGGGGCGTATCAAGGCAAAAATCTTAGAAACCGGCCTCAGCACGGAAGACGACATCGCCGCGATGAGCGACGAGCAATTACAGCAATATATCTTCAAAGCCGGCTTCTCCACCGCCGCCAAAGTAACCTCTGTTTCCGGGCGCGGCGTGGGCATGGATGTTGTGCGCACGAATATTGAAAAAATCGGCGGCACGGTTGGGTTATGGTCGGTTGAAGGCCAAGGCTCCACGTTTACCATCAAAATCCCGCTCACTCTCGCCATTGTCTCCGCCTTGATTGTGGGCGTTGCGGGCGAACGCTTTGCGATACCGCAGCTCAGCGTGACCGAGCTCGTGCGCGTCTCGGCCAATTCTGAACACAGATTGGAATACATCAACGGTGTGCCGGTCTTGCGCCTGCGTGAGCGTTTATTACCGCTGGTCAGCCTGCATAATATTCTCAATCTGCCGGCTGAAAGCGACAGCAAAAAAAGCCAGTTTATTATTGTCAGCCAAGTGGGCAACCAAACCTTCGGGCTGATAGTCGATAAAGTCTATGACACTGAAGAAATCGTCGTAAAGCCCGTTGCGCCGATTCTGCGCCATATTTCGGTGTTTAGCGGCAACACCATCCTCGGTGATGGCAGCGTGATTATGATTCTTGATCCCAACGGTGTTGCCGCAAAAATTGGCGACCTCAGCAACGAACAGCGCGCCGCCGATGCTGACGCCAAGGTCAACGCAACGCGCACCAATGAAGCGATGGCGATGCTGGTGTTTTCTGCCGCTTCCCAAACCCCCCGCGCCGTGCCGCTCGCGCTTGTTTCTCGCTTAGAAGAAGTGGACATCAAGGATATCGAATACAGTAATGGCCAGGCGCTGGTGCAATATCGCGGCTCCCTCATGCCGCTGCTCACGGTAACGCCGGATCACCAAATCGGAACAGAAGGCGTGAAACCGGTGCTGGTCTTCTCAGATAACAAACGCTCCATGGGTGTTATTGTTGATAGTATCATTGATATTGTCGAAGAAGCCATCACCATAAACCTACCTTCCGAAACCCCCGGCTTCATCGGCAGCGCCATCATCCGCGGCAAAGCGACCGATTTGCTCGATGCGCATTACTACATCCACAAGTCCTTCAGCGATTGGTTCCGCGCCGAGAAAAACCCCAGCACAAACAGCGAAGAAACCGGCGGACGCACGGGACGGCGCTTGCTGCTTGTTGATGACAGCGCCTTCTTCCGCAATCTCCTCGCGCCAGTGCTGCACGCGGCAGGGTATGATGTGGTGGCCATTGATCATGCGCAAAAGGCGCTTGATTTACGTGATAAAGGCGAGATGTTTGATGTCATCATCTCTGATATCGAAATGCCGGATATTGATGGTATTGAGCTGGCGCAAACGATTACCAGCGGCGGCGTTTGGGCGGATATACCCTGCATTGCCCTCTCTGTGCATACTGATCCCGATATGTTCGCACGCGGGCGCGCCGCCGGCTTTGTCGATTATGTGCCAAAGTTTGATCGCGATGCGCTGATTCAAACGCTCGCCCAACAATTAAACGGTATGTCGATTGCGGCGTAACCTAAGGAGACAGTATGACAAGCCCTGACACACTGAACACAGAACAACAATACGTTACTCTGGTTATTGCCGAACAGCTTTTCGGTATTCCCGTCTTGGATGTGCATGATGTGCTGAAAGATCAGCGGATTAATTTTATTCCGCTTGCACCCAATCAGGTTGCCGGTTCGCTTAATTTACGCGGCCGAATTGTAACCGCGATTGATATGCGCCGGCGCCTGGGTGTTGAGCCGGAAGTGGCTCGCCATAGCAGCATGAGTCTTGTGGTGGAAAATCAAGGCGAGATGTACAGCCTGATGGTGGACAGCGTGGGCGAGGTTCTATCTCTACCCAGCAGTCGTTTTGAAAAAACCCCGGCTACGATTGAGGCCAATTGGCGCGAAGTCGCGCGCGGCGTTTTCCGTTTGGAGAAAAGTTTGATGATTGTTTTGGATGTAGAAAAGCTGTTCCCTCAAATAGTTGAGAACGACGCCGAAGCTGCATAAAAAGAAAAGGAGTCGGCATTATGCCCTCATGTTTACTAGTTGATGATTCCCGCGTGGTGCGGATTGTGGCGCGCAAGATTTTTGAAGACCTGCACTTTTCGTGTGATGAGGCTGAGAACGGCCAGGAAGCCTTGGATAAAATCGCGGTTGAATCCCCTGATGTTGTTTTTCTTGATTGGAACATGCCGGTAATGAGCGGCATAGAATGCGTGGTACGGATACGCAGCATGACATTGTTTAAACAGCCAAAAGTTATCTTCTGCACCACAGAAAATGATTTCGGAAAAATCACCGAAGCGCTCACCAAAGGCGCGGATGAATACATTATGAAGCCTTTTGACGGCGACGCAGTGAAAAGCAAACTCGCTATACTAGGGCTGCTGTGAACGCTTCCCTTACCCCACCCCTAGATAAAAGCAAAATCAGTGTGCTGCTGGTGGATGATTCCGCT
Organism: Alphaproteobacteria bacterium; assembly: GCA_021297975.1. Classification (GTDB taxonomy): domain Bacteria; phylum Pseudomonadota; class Alphaproteobacteria; order JAJTHO01; family JAJTHO01; genus JAJTHO01. Next base: position 8,306 of record JAJTHO010000096.1, on the reverse strand, counting down.
GTGGTGCGCAGCTTTTATAAGCGTATTATCAATGAAACACCGGATATAACCGTTGTTGCTACCGCCGGCAATGGCCAAGAAGGCGTTGATTTTCTAAAAAAGAATAGTACCGCGGTGGATGTGGTGCTGATGGATGTGGATATGCCTGTCATGGACGGCTTGACAGCGCTGCCGAAACTGCTCGCGCTGAAACCCTCTGTCTCCATTATCATCAGCAGCGGGCTTTCTGAGCGTTCGGCAGAGCTATCCATTAGAACGCTGGCGCTGGGCGCAAAAGATTTTATCCCGAAGCCGCAGGCAAAAAACGAGCTTCTCAGCGGCCAGGATTTCAAAGATGCCCTTTTAAGCCGCATTCGCGCACTGGCCGGAAAGAAAAGCATCACCGCGCAATCCGCCAGAAGCCCATCCCTGCTGACCCGCACGCAAAGCCAACATGCCCCCATCAATGCCTTGGCGATAGGCTCATCAACTGGCGGGCCCCAAGCCTTGCTGCAAATTTTAAAAGATACCCCTAATCTTAAAAACGTGCCGCTGTTCATCACCCAGCACATGCCGCCCATGTTTACAACAATCCTTGCCCGGCAAATCAGTGAAACAACATCTTGGCCGTGCGTTGAGGGAAAAACAGGTGAGGTTGCTCGTCCGGGGCATGCCTATCTCGCGCCGGGTGATTATCATCTAACGCTTAAAGGCACTGCCGCCGCGCCCGTTATTGAATTGAATCAAAACCCACCAGAAAACTTTTGCCGCCCTGCGGTTGACCCTATGGTTCGCAGCCTTGCGGCTGTGTATGGACGCGGGTTATTGCTGCTTATTTTGACCGGCATGGGAACAGATGGCGCAAAAGGCGTTAAGGCTGTTGCTGCTGCAGGCGGCACTGTCTGGGCGCAGGATGAGGCCACCTCTGTCGTTTGGGGCATGCCGGGCGCTGCGGCCGCAACGGGTCTGTGCAATCAGATTCTGCCCCTGCCCCTTATCGCCAGCACCCTGAGCCGCCATTTGCAGGGAGGCGTCCGATGACCCTTCTTGCTGCTGATTTTGAGTTTATCGCGAAGCTGATTCATCAGAAAAACGGCCTGATGCTGACCCCGGAGAAAGAGTATCTGCTCGAGACGCGGCTAAGCCCCATTGCCCGCAAATGGAATTTATCGGATTTGCCCGCGCTGGTGCGAAAACTGCGCGTGTTTGCCGAGCCTGCACTGCTGGAAGAAATTTCCGATGCCATGACCACCAACGAGACGCTGTTTTTCCGCGATCTCAAACCCTTTGAAGCCCTAAAAGCAGAGATTCTGCCGAAACTGTGCGCAGCACGCAAAGGCACAAAGCGCGTGCGCATCTGGTGCGCGGCCGCCTCCAGCGGTCAGGAGCCCTATTCCATCGCCATAACCTTGCTGGAAGAAAAACATAAGTATCCCGATATCCAATTTGAAATCATCGGCACGGATATCAACAAGGATATCCTGAAACGCGCCGAAGAGGGAATTTACACCCAGTTTGAAGTGCAGCGCGGCCTGCCGATTCAACTGCTGGTGAAATATTTCAAACAAGATGGCGACCGCTGGCAGATTAAAGACGAGCTGCGCAGGATGGTGCAGTATAAGGTGTTCAATCTGTTGCAGGATCCCGCCCAATTCGGCCAATTCGACATCATCTTCTGCCGCAACGTACTGATTTATTTTGATATCGCCACAAAGCAAAAAATTGTCGAGCGGCTACATAGCCGGCTGGCGCATGATGGTTATGTGGTATTGGGCGGGTCTGAGGCGATGCTGGGGATTAGCGAAAAATTCACCGTTCCCGCAGGGCTGCGCAGTATTTATACGCCGCTGTCTAAATAATTATTAAGCGCCCCGACGCTTCTTGGGTATCAGCCGAATTTTACGCAGCTTTAAATGCCTATAATCAATAACTTGAAAATTTTTTGATTGATTAAAAGTATGCCAGCGGGCTTTTTTACCTGTTGTTATCGCGCAATCCGCTAAGGAGGAAGGCTTCGGCATCGCGCTTTCCCGGTATTCTTCAGGGTTCAAGACATCAATGCTGAAAAACAACACCTGTTTCCCATAATCACCTCGGCAGTCCTGCCCCGGGCGAATGCGCACGCCGTCCTTAATAAAAATATTCCCCGACATCCTCGCCCCGGCTGCGGTCCCCTTAACCGGATTTTGCGGGTGCGCAGTCCATGCGCCAAAGGGGCTATCCGCATAAAAAAGATACAGCTCATCCCAATTGGGCACCGAACCGGTTGCAATACTGGTAAAAAGCCACCAGCGCTGGCCGTCGTTATACAGCGTCGAATCTGCCGCGTTCACGCCGGGGAAGAAGCTATGCACCAGCGTCCAGCTATCAGGGAACGCCTCTGCGCGGTAAATTTCCAACGCCCCTCCGCGATTTTCCGGCAGCATATAGGTGCTGCCCTCATGCTCAAACAGCTGCGGATAGGATAGATGGTATGGCCGCCGCAGCGCCACAACCGGCGCATCCACCGCGCCGTTTTCATGAAGGCGGCGATACGCAATCACCGCAGAACCGCCGCCGTATACCGCCATTTCAAAGAAAACATAGGCCTTACCGTCCTGTTCCCACAAAAACGGGTCGGCTTCAAAATGGCTCAGCGGTGTTTTAAGCCGCGTCCAAACCGCGTCTCCGGGGATGGCTGTACGCTTAGAGAGCGCAATTTCCCAATGATTCAAGCGAAAGAAAACCTTAAGCGCCATAACGGCTATTTTCTGGCGCAGTTGCCGAATCGCAAGCCGCACATACGACACGCGCATGATTTTAGACACCGGTGTAAACAGCGGTAACAGCGCGGGGTTCAGGCTGTCTATTTTCTCCACCCCTCGCGCTAAAAGCTGTTGCAGCCGCTCACCACAAAGCCTAATTGCCGCCTGCTGCGCGAGCGGCTCACGCACCGCAATACCCGCGCTATTAACAATCCGCCACGGGCTATCGTGTGTTTGCCGCATTGCCCAGCCGATGGTTGGCATGTCCCCTGCGGCAACAACCGCACTAAGAGTAGCCGCATCGAAAGAGCCGTCAAAAAAAGGCTTTAGCTCCCTGCCCTTGTGCTCAACCGGGCTTTCTGCGGCATGACCCGTTACATCAACTACAACAGCCCCCGCCTCCGGCGCACCTGATTGAAAGACCAGTGCTTTACAAGGCGGAGCCGGACGGCGCTTAAACAAAGACTTTTCCAAAGCATATTGCCAATGCGGCGGCATGATGCAGGTCGTTGCCGCCAAACTCGCACCCGCCGAATACAGCATAAAGCCCATGTCCATCGCATATTGAACAGTGTGTTGTTGCCAAGGGCGCAGGTGCTCACCGAGCAGAAAATTTAAGGGCATGATTTTCATTGGTCTCTGTTTTTTTTCTCTAGAGCAGCGCAGAAAGAAGGTAAACTAGCATTACGTATGTGTGTCTGTTTTTCTGTCGATTACCCTATCAAGTTAGGGGGCATTAACGAATCCCTAACCTCCCTGCTCTAACGCTAACACATGCCCACTGCCTTACATGATAATTTCCTGACCGATCTCCGCCAAATTCCGGCGGCGGAGTTTTACGGCAAAGTGACCGGCGTCTTGGGTATGCTGGTGGAGATTTCCGGATTGCAGCAAGCCTTGTCCATCGGTGACCGCTGCGTCCTCCAAAGCATTGATAAGAATTACATCACCTGCGAGGTCATCGGCTTTAAAGAAGGCCGCGCCGTTGCCATGCCGTTCAGCGGCACCCAAGGCATTGGCATTGGTTGCCGCGCTTTTGTCCAACATGCCCGACCCACGGTTCAGCCCGTTGAGGGCTGGCTGGGACGCGTCATCAATGCCTTTGCCGAACCCATTGACAGCAAAGGCGCCCTCCCCAAAGGCAGCCACAGCGTTTTTGTGCAAAGCCCGCCCCCGCCTGCCCACACGCGCCAGCGTGTCGGCGGCAAAATCGATGTCGGCGTCCGCGCGATGAATGCCTTCCTAACCCTCTGTGAAGGCCAGCGGATGGGCATTTTTGCTGGCTCCGGGGTGGGGAAATCAACGCTTTTATCCATGCTGGCGCGTTATACCAGCGCGGATGTCAACGTTATCGGCCTGATTGGTGAGCGTGGGCGCGAAGTGCAAGAATTTATCGAAGACGACCTCGGCGAAGAAGGCCTGAAGAAAAGCGTGCTCGTGGTCGCAACCGGCGATGAATCGCCGCTGATGCGCCGTCAGGCCGCCTACCTCACCCTCGCCGTTGCCGAATACTTCGCCGCCCAAGGCAAGCACGTTTTATGCTTGATGGATTCCGTCACCCGCTTTGCCATGGCGATGCGGGAGATTGGCCTGGCGATGGGTGAGCCGCCCGCCAGCAAAGGCTACACCCCCTCTGTTTTTGCCGAATTGCCCAAATTGCTAGAGCGCGCAGGGCCCGGCGCCAAGGGCAAAGGCGCGATAACCGGGCTTTTTACCGTTCTGGTTGAGGGGGATGACACCAACGAGCCGATTGCGGATGCCGTGCGCGGGATTTTGGACGGCCACATCATCCTAGACCGCCTGATTGCTGAGCGCGGGCGCTTTCCGGCCATTAATATCCTGCGCAGCGTCTCCCGCGTGATGCCTGATTGTAACACCGAGGATGAAAACGCATTGGTTTCACGCGCCCGGCGTTTACTCTCGATTTACGAAAATATGGCAGAATTGATTCGACTGGGAGCATACCGGCGCGGATCCGACCCATTAGTGGATGAAGCCATTCACTACGTTGATGCGCTGGAGGCGTTCTTAAAGCAGGGCATGCATGAGAAAACAAGCCTTGCTGAGAGCTACGCCCTGCTGTCTCAGGCATTGGCACAGGAAAGCGCGTAAAGGATTAACTATGAAAAGTCTCTCAACTCTGATTCGGCTCAATAAATTCCAATTGGATGAGAAAAAACGCGCGCTGAAAGAATTACAGGAATTAGCACAAAATTTACATAGTTCATTAGCTCAACTCAAAGAAGAATTCGACCGCGAGCAAGCCATCGCCAAAGAATCCTTCACCGCCGCACAGGTATTTCATCAATACAAAGCCGCGATAGAGCAGCGCCGCGCCACCCTGCTTGAATCCATCAACCAAGTGGATGATGAGATTTTAGGCATCACGAATGAGATGACCGATTTATTCCAAGACCTGAAACGCTTTGAAATCACCGAATCAGAGCGCACGCTTACTTCTAAAAAATCTCGCGATAAGAAAGAAGAGCGCGCGCTGGATGATCAGGCGATTGTACGGTATCGGCGGCAACAGGGGTCTTAAGTAGCCTGTAATTCTACTAACAATTTACGCGTTCAACCACAGCACCCCGCCCCATGCCGGTGCGGCTGCAGTACATCCCGAAAATCGCGGATAAACTCAGGCATCGTCGCTGCTGCGCCAGGGCGCACTACCAACTCCGCCGCAAACCCTACCGCATCACAGGCCGTCACATCCGCTGCCGCATCGCTAAACACCGCGATAAAGCGCTTTTCCTTAGCCAAGGACGCATACACCGCCTCGGCATAACCAAGCACATCCCCCTGCCCCGCGCCGCGCACAAGAGCGCGGATATCGCCGTGATAACTATGCTCTAAAAGTGCCATTATCTCACGAGCAGACTGCTCCGCGCTCACAATATACACCGGAACCAACGCATCCATAGCCCGGCGCAGCAGCGGCAGCACATCAGGGTAAAACACCGCGTTATGCCCCTCTTTTGGCATCATGCCCAGCGCGTGGGATGGCTGAAGGACTGATAAACGGAAAATAAGCGCGGCGGGGGTGTGATGCATACTTAAACGTAGCACCGCGCGGCGCAGGGTCAAGCAAGCCTGTAGCCTGCCCATAAAAAAAACACCCGCCAAACAGGCGGGTGTTTAATTTTAGTCAAATAAAAGAACTACGCTGCTTTTGAGTTGTTGCGCTTTTCTTCGTTATCGGCAATCCGCTTGGTTCCTGCTTCTTCCGACTCACCTTCTAGGAAGTTGAGGTCTTTATGGAAGGTTTCTTGCATCTTCCAAGCCGCAAAAGCGCCCAAACTGAATACGATAACACCAACAACCATTGCCGCTTCAATCAAGCCCATATCCGGCTTTAATTCCTTAAACAGCAAGGTCATGGGGATAACCGAGGCGCGCACAAAGTTAGGAACCGATGTTGCCGCCGTGGCGCGATAATTAACGCCGAACTGCTCAGAAGCATTAATCGCCATCAGCGCCCAATATCCCGCGCCAACACCGAGCAAGCTAATCAGCGCATAGAACTGACCCGCTGTGATACCATGGGCATGTGTGTAGGTATACGCAACAGTTGCCATTAAGCCCATGAAAATCATGACGGCTTTTTTGCGGCTTTTCAGGTACTGACTCACAAAGCCACTTCCCACATCACCCACAGCCATGCCGATATACATCCACATAATGGCCGCGCCCGCTGTTACCGTACCGACCACGCCCATTTCTTTGGCAAACTCTGGTGAGAAGTACGTAAGCAAACCAATAGAGAACCAAATCGGAATACCAATCATGATACAGTAAAGATATTTCACCACCAGTTTGCGCTGGCTGAACAAGGCAAGGAAATTACCATGCGGCGCATTATCGGCCTTGTGATCCTTAAATATCTTGGATTCGGTCATGGAGAAGCGGAAGCACATCAGAATAAGACCCATCGAGCCGCCAATGATATAGGCATTGCGCCAGTCAACCATGTTCACAATAACCTCTGCTGCGGCGGCGCCTAACACCCCGAAACCAGCAATAACCGCGCCGCCCAGACCACGAATATTCTTAGGCATGGATTCAATCGCCAGCGTCACGCCCGCACCCAGCTCACCAGCAAGGCCGATACCGCCGATAAAGCGCAGCATTTTGTATTGCTCAACATCTTGCACAAAGCCGTTGAGAATATTGGCTGTTGAGTAAGTTAAGATGGAGAAAATCAACACTTTAACCCGGCCAAATTTATCGCCGATAACACCCCAGAAGATGCCGCCAAACAGCATCCCGGCCATTTGCCAATTCAAAATTTCAATACCATAATTCATCAATTCTTCGCCGCTATAGCCCAAATCACGCAGTGATTGTTCGCGCACGATACCAAAAATAATCAGATCGAAAATATCAACGAAATAGCCCAGCGCGGCGATTACGACGATTTTTTTATAGTTGGATTCGCTAATAAGCGGCTTTGATGCAGACATAACTATCTCACTTTGATTGCTAGCGGTTCATAGCAACCAGGGCGCGAAAGGCAACTAAAAAATAACAAAGTATTAACAATGACTCAGAAGTAGATATTTAGTTGCGTTTTACTCTGTTTATGCAGCTTTTCTTTGTAAGAGCGCGCAGGCTTTCTCAATACGGTCACACGCCTTGGTCAATAAATCCGCACTGGTTGCATAAGAAATCCGGAAAAACGGCGACAGGCCAAAGGCTTCGCCCTGCACCACCGCAACGCCCGCGTCCTCCAGTAAATAGGTGACAAAATCGGTATCGGTTTTGATAATCTTGCCCTTTGGTGTTGTGCTCCCGATAAACGCCGCGCAGGATATATAGAGATAAAACGCGCCTTCCGGTTTTGGGCAATACAGCCCGGGAATCGCGTTGATGCGCTTGAAAACAAGATCGCGCCGCGCCTGAAAGCTTACTTTAAACTCGGCCAAAAAGCTCTGATCGCCGTTCAGCGCCTCAACCGTTGCCGCCTGCGCGATAGAGCACGCGTTCGACGTGCTCTGCGATTGCATCACAGCAATGGCCTTAATAAGATCCGGATGCCCGCCTGCATAGCCAATCCGCCAGCCGGTCATGGCATAGGATTTTGAGACGCCGTTTACCGTCAGCGTGCGATCAAACAGCTTCGGCTCAACCTGCGCCGGGGTGACAAATTTAAAATCATCAAACGCGAGGTGCTCATAGATATCATCAGCCAAAACATGCACAGCTGGAAAATCCAGCAGCACATCGGTCAACGCTTTCATCTCGGCAAAGGTATAGCCCGCCCCGGTGGGGTTTGACGGGCTGTTGAGAATAATCCATTTGGTGCGCGGGGTAATGGCGGCGCGGAGCTGTTCGGGCTGAAGCTTAAAGTTTTTTTCTGCGGGGCAAGCAATCGTGACCGGTGTGCCTTCGCACAGCAGCACCATGTCCGGATACGACACCCAATACGGCGCGGGGATAATAACCTCATCGCCGGGGGATAGTGTTGCCAGAAGCGCATTATAAATCACCTGCTTCGCGCCGGTTCCGACCGTAATATGCGCCGGGGTGTAATCGAGGTTGTTCTCGCGCTTAAACTTGCCGCAAATGGCTTTTTTAAGCGCC
>JAJTHO010000172.1 GCA_021297975.1 Alphaproteobacteria bacterium | reverse complement strand
CGCCGGGTGGAGCATGGAAGAGCTGGAGCTGCTGCTGCATCCCATGGCGGCGGAGGGCAAGGAAGCCATTGGCTCGATGGGGGATGACAGCCCGCTCGCGGTTTTAAACACTCGCTTTAAAGGCCTGCACCATTTCATGCGGCAAAATTTCGCCCAAGTGACCAACCCGCCGCTGGATTCCATCCGCGAACGGCGGGTGATGAGCCTTAAAACCCGGCTGGGGAATTTGCAAAATCTGCTGGCGGATGCGGCTGATACCGCGCCGGTGTGGGAATTTGATACGCCGATTTTGCTGCCCCATGAGCTGGCGCAGCTTAAAGCCGCGCTGGGCAAGGATATGGTGATGTTAGCTGCAACGTATAATCCGGCTGAGACACCCTTAGAAAAAGCCGTGGATGCGCTGTGTTTAGCCGCGCTCAGCGCCATTGAGAAGGGCGCTCGCGCCGTTTTGTTGACCGATACGGCAGAAGATGCTGACACGGTGTCTATGCCGATGCTGCTCGCGGTGAGCGCACTCAACAGCTTTTTGATTCGGAAACGCCGCCGGGCACACGCGGCGCTCCTCGTCGAATCTTCTGAATGCCTTGAGCCACACCACACCGCCATGCTGATTGCTTGCGGCGCTACAACAGTAACCCCGTATCTGGCGGCGGCTAGCATCACAGCAAGGCACGCGCAAGGACTTCTGCCCGGTTTGACGCTCGAGACCGCCTTAAAGCAGTATCAAAAGGCGCTGGCGGATGGGCTTTTGAAAATCATGGCAAAGCTGGGCATCAGTGTGGTTGCCAGCTATCGCGGCGGTTATAATTTTGAGGCTATCGGTCTTTCCCGCGCTCTCATGGATAAATATTTCCCCAGCGTGCCCAGCCGTTTATCGGGTCTAGGGATTGAGGCGCTGGCGTCGCGTAAAGAAGCGCTGCACCGGGAGGCCTACGGCCAAAACCCGGCGGTGCTGCCCATTGGCGGGTTTTACCGCGTGCGGGCGGGACAGGAAGCCCATGCGTATGACGGCGGGATTGTTCATTTGCTGCAAACGGCAGTGACGGAAAACGATCCGGCATTGTTCCGGCAGTATGTCGATAAGCTGCATAGCCGCCCGCCGATACAGGTGCGGGATTTGCTGGAAGTGAGCGAGGCAGCGCAGCCGATGCCGGTTGATGAAATAGAACCCGTCACCTCGATTCGCCAGCGTTTTGTCACCCCCGGCATGTCGCTGGGCGCGCTGTCACCAGAGGCGCACGGCACACTCAATATCGCCATGAACCGCATCGGCGCGAAATCCGATTCCGGCGAGGGCGGCGAGATTCGCGAACGCTATACCCGCCTCGCGAATGGCGACAGCGCGAACTCGGCGATTAAACAAATCGCCAGCGCCCGCTTTGGGGTTACCTCGGAATACCTGAATCAAGCACGAGAGCTGGAAATCAAGGTGGCGCAGGGCGCAAAGCCGGGCGAAGGCGGGCAATTGCCGGGGTTTAAGGTGACGGAACTCATCGCCCGGCTGCGCCATGCAACGCCGGGGGTGATGCTGATTTCCCCGCCGCCGCATCATGATATCTATTCGATTGAGGATTTAGCCCAGCTTATTTACGACCTTAAGCAAGCCGCGCCTCGTGCGCGGGTGGGCGTTAAGCTGGTGGCGCGCAGCGGCATCGGCACCATTGCCGCCGGGGTTGCGAAAGCCAACGCCGATGTGATTCTTGTCTCCGGCCATAACGGCGGCACGGGCGCAAGCCCGCAGTCATCCATTAAACACGCCGGGATTCCTTGGGAAATTGGCCTGGCGGAGGTGCACCAGACGCTGCTGCTCAATGACCTGCGGCGCAATGTCGTGTTGCGGGCGGATGGCGGCCTGAAAAGCGGGCGGGATATTATTGTTGCGGCGCTCTTGGGCGCAGAAGAATACGGTATCGGCACAGCGGCGCTCGTTGCCATGGGTTGCCTGATGGTGCGGCAATGCCATTCGAATACGTGTCCGGTGGGGATTTGCACGCAGGATGAGACCTTGCGCGAGAAATTCGGCGGCAGCGCCGAGAAGGTTATCAACCTGATGACCTTTATTGCCGAGGATGTCCGCCGCTGCCTCAGCCTGATGGGGGCGCGCACGCTGGATGAGATTATTGGCCGCGCCGATTTGCTGGGCTGGCGCAGCGGTCTTGCCGCCGGACTGCACGGTTTAGACCTCAACCCGGTTCTCGCGGAAATTCCGGCGGATGCGGGCAAGCGCGGCGCACCGTGGCGCGAGAAAACGCAAGGGCGGATTGAGGTTGAAGACACGCTGGATGCGCAGATTTTGAAAGACACCGCCGATTCCTTTGCCCAAGGCGCGAGCAAGCGGACGCTGACTTATTCCATCTCCACCCGCCATCGCAGCGTGGGCGCACGGCTCTCCGCGCACATCACCGAAAAATTCGGGATGAGCGCACTGCCCGATGACCAGTTTGTTATTAATTTAGAGGGCAGCGCCGGGCAATCTTTTGGCGTGTTTACCTGTAAGGGGGTGACGCTTAGCCTCTCCGGCATTGCGAATGATTACGTCGGCAAGGGCCTCTGCGGCGGGATTATCGCCGTGCGCCCGCCGCGCCAGGGAAATTTAACGCCGGGGCAATCCCATGCCCTGATTGGCAACACCTGTTTGTATGGCGCAACGGGCGGGGAACTTTATGCCGCCGGGGCGGCGGGCGAACGCTTTGCCGTGCGCAATTCGGGGGCGGTAACAGTTGTGGAAGGCTGCGGCGCGAATGGCTGTGAGTATATGACCGGCGGGGTTGCGGTTATCCTCGGCGCGGTGGGGCATAATTTCGCCGCCGGGATGACCGGCGGGCGGGCGTATGTCTATGATCCCGAAGCGCGGCTTTTGGATTATCTTAACGCGGAGTCGGTGAGTGTTGAGCCGTTTGACAGCGCGGCAACCGATGAGCTGCGCGGGCTTTTAAGTGCCCATGTTCTGCGCACCGGCTCGGCGCTGGCAGAGGGGATTTTACAGCGGTGGGAGACAGAGAAAAAGGCGTTCCGGCTCTTGATACCGAAAGAGATTTTGGCGCTAAAAATTAAGGCGGCGTCTTAAGCCCGCGCAGGGCTGCATAAAATACTTGTGGGTGCAGAGAATTTGCTCTAGCTGAGGCACATGCCGACGCTGACCATTGACGATAAACAAATAGAAGTCCCGGCCGGATTGACCGTGATTCAAGCCTGCGAACTGGCGGGCGTTGAAATCCCTCGTTTCTGCTATCATGAGCGGCTGGCGATTGCGGGCAATTGCCGCATGTGCCTTGTTGAGATGGAAAAAGCGCCGAAGCCGATAGCCTCCTGCGCGATGCCGGTGAACGAGGGGATGGTGATTAAAACCAACACGCCGCTGGTTAAAAAAGCACGTGAAGGCGTGATGGAATTTTTGCTGCTGAATCACCCGCTGGATTGCCCGATTTGCGATCAGGGCGGCGAGTGTGATTTGCAGGATCAGGCGATGGCCTACGGCGGCGATAGTAGCCGCTCGCTGGAAATGCGCCGCGCTGTGCCGGAAAAATACATGGGCCCCTTGATTAAAACCGAGATGACCCGCTGTATTCATTGCACGCGCTGTGTGCGTTTTGCCGAAGACGTGGCGGGGGTTGAGGCCATTGGCGCGATTAACCGCGGCGAGAATATGGAAATCACGACCTTAGAGCAGGCGGTTGCGTCGGAACTCTCGGCCAACGTGATTGATCTATGCCCGGTGGGGGCGCTGACCAGTGCGCCGTATGCGTTTAACGCGCGGCCATGGGAACTCCGCAAAACAGAAAGCATCGATGTGCTCGATGCCGTTGGCTCGAACATTCGCATTGATGCACGCGGCGCGGAAGTCCTCCGCGTGTTGCCGCGTCTTCATGATGATATTAATGAAGAGTGGCTGGGTGATAAGGCGCGTTATGCCTGTGATGGCCTGAAAAAACAGCGGCTGGATAAGCCGTATGTGCGCAAAAATGGCAAGCTGGTTCCGGCCTCGTGGGATGAGGCACTGGCTGCAGCGGCGGGTGCGCTGAAAGCCGCAAAGGGAACGGAAATCGCCGCGCTGGCCGGTGATTTAGCCGATATGGAAAGCGTGTTTGCGCTGAAAACGTTGTTTGACCGTTTGGGCAGCCCGAATCTTGATTGCCGCCCAGAGGGTAACACACTCAGCACGGCGCAAGGCCGCGCCGGGTATCTGTTTAACACGACGATTGCCGGGATTGAACAGGCCGATGCGATTCTGCTGATTGGCACGAATCCGCGCTGGGAAGCGCCGCTGCTGAATGCACGGATTCGCAAACGCTGGCTGAAAGGCGGCGTGAAAATCGCTGTGATTGGCGAGGCGTTTGAGCTGACCTATCCCTATACGCATTTAGGGACAACGCCGCAGGCGATAAAAGATGCCGCCGCGTTTTTTGTAGGTGCATCAAAGCCGATGGTGGTGCTGGGTCAGGCGGCGTTTCAGCGCAGCGATTCGGAAGCATTGGTAAGCGCGGCGCAGCACCTGCCGGTGCAGCGTGAGGGCTGGAACGGGTATAATGTGCTGCACACCGCAGCCGGGCGCGTGGGCGCGCTGGATATCGGCTTTGTGCCGGGCGCGGGCGGGGCGGCGACCCGCGAGATTTTGGCGAAAGCCGCTGCGGGCGCGATGAAAGTTGTCTATCTGCTCGGCGCGGATGAGATGGATACCGCGAAGCTCAAAGACGCGTTTGTGATTTACCAAGGGCACCACGGCGATGCCGGAGCGGACGTTGCCGACGTTATCCTGCCCGGTGCGGCCTATACGGAAAAAGATGCAACCTATGTGAACACCGAAGGCCGGGCGCAGCGCGCCTTGATGGCCGTTCCGCCACCGGGTGAGGCCAAGGAAGATTGGAAAATCATCCGCGCGTTGTCGGGTTTAGTGGGCAGCGCGTTGCCGTTTGATACGGCAGAGCAGCTGCGGACACAGTTGCCGCTGGTGGGGGCGCTGGATACCGTGACGCCTGCTGCACCGTTCACACCGCTGCTGCACGCCGCCGCGCTATCCGATACGCCGTTTGTCTACCCGATTCAGAATTATTATAGGACGGATGTTATCAGCCGGGTGTCGAAGACAATGGCCGAATGCACAAAGGCGGTGTTGCCGTCGTTGCAGCCTAAGGCGGCGTAGGTTGTTCTTCAAAATGGATTGCTTCGCTGCGCTCGCAATGACGCGCCTTCTTGTGGGTCATCCCTCGTTCTGCAAAACCACAGGTTTTGCGAAATCGAAGGATCTCCCATAGAATAACAAGGAGATTCCTCGACGGCACAAAACCTAAAGGTTTTGTTTGCTCGGAATGACGTCATTAAAAAAATAACGAGCGGCAAACATAGACACACATTTCCATAGACAACCCCCGCCTGTTTGCGACAACACCCCATGCGCTTGTTTCTCCTCCCGCTGCTGCTGAGCCTAATCATCGCCCCCGCGCTGCCGGCTTTCGCAGACACCATGCGCACCCAATCGGGCAGCGGCACGGTTACGGACATCGAACCACGCCCCGACGCTGCGCGCCTGACCCTTTCCCCCCATGATTTTGGCTATAGCGGCGCGGTGCGGCTAACGGTTAAAACAGACACGCTGCCCCGGCTGTATGACACGGTTACACTCACCGGACGGCTCGGCACACCGCCCGCCCCGGCCGCACCCGGCGCGTTTGATGCGCGGGCATATTTAGCGGATATTAAGGGTATTGAGGCGATTGGGTTTTCGTATGGTGCGCCCACTGTCATTCCTGAAGATTCCCTGCCTTGGTATCAAGGCGTTGAACGCGGCTTGATGGCAACGCGGCTCGCGCTCACGGCATTTTTTATGCAGGCATCGCCAGACGATCCGGCCTCCGGCGCGCTCGCCGCCGCCTTTGTTACCGGGCAGCGCGGCTATATCCCGGATGCGGTCAACGATGCCTACCGCGCCAGCGGCTTGTATCATTACCTGTCGATTTCCGGCACGCACATGACGCTGGTTATTGGTGTCGTGTTTCTGCTGCTGCGCCTAGGGCTGTTGTTTTTCATGACCGCGCCGCATAAGGCGGCGGCGTGGGGCGCGATGCTGGCGGCAACGGCATATGTGGCCTTGGCGGGGTTTGAGATTCCCGCTGTGCGGGCGTGGCTGATGGGGGCGCTGGTGATGCTGGCGGTTATTTTAGACCGCCGGGTGCTGTCGTTATGGACGCTGGCGCTGGCCGCCGCCGGGATTCTCGCCATCGCGCCAAACGCCGTGCTCTCGCCGAGTTTTCAGCTGTCGTTTCTCGCTGTCTTGACGCTGCTGCTGACGGCGCGGGCGCTGTCGGGCTGGGCTTGGCTAAGGCAGGGCGGAGAGGTCTGGCGCATTGCGAAAATAACCGTCTGCGGCTTTCTCGCCACAACTATCAGTATCAGTCTCGCCACAGCCCCGCTGACCGCGTTTTATTTTCAGCAGGTGCAGCTTTATGCCGTGGTTGCCAACGCTTTAGCCGCGCCGTTGTCGGGCTTTGTGATTATGCCGTTTTTAGCGCTGGCAAGCGTTGTGCAAACAGAATGGGCGGCGGCGCCCGCGCTGTGGGGGCTGCGGCAGATGACGACGCTCGCCGAAACGATTGCCGCCTGGCCGCAGGCAACGCAGAGCGTGCCGCCGTTTCCCGGCTGGTGCGTGCCGGTGCTGCTGGGTCTGCTCGCGCTGCTGTTTTACCAGCGGCGGCGCTGGGTAAAGCTTTGTGCGCTGCTGTGTTTAAGTGGCCTCGCGTGGCTGATAGCGCATCAGCCGCCGCCCGATGTGCTGATAAGCGCCGATGGGCGCAGCGTGGTGTTGGTGCAGCAGCAGGCGCTGACGGTGCTCAGTTACAGCCGCGCCCCCCGTGCGCTGCGCGATTGGCAGCGGCTATATGGGGCATCGGGTGCAACTATCCTTCGCCCCGGGGATAAGAACGCGCCGGGGTGCGATGCGGCGGCGTG
>JAJTHO010000102.1 GCA_021297975.1 Alphaproteobacteria bacterium | reverse complement strand
GATAATCCCGCGATTGCAAGCACGTTTTCCGTTCCGGCACGGAGGCGCTGTTCCTGCGCTCCGCCGCGCAGCAGGGGCTTTAATCTGTCTAGGCCAAGGCCAACAATTGCCCCCACCCCCACCGGCGCGCCCACCTTATGGCCGCACAGCGTCAGGTAATCCGCGCCCAGCGTCATCATATCCAGCGGCAGTTTGCCGAAGGCTTGTGTTGCGTCCGTATGCAGGTCTGCGCCGTGTGCGTGGCAAAGACGCGCAATAGCGGGGATGTCTTGCTGCACGCCCGTTTCATTATTCGCCAGCATCACCGAGACGAGTTTGCGCGCATCGGTGCTCGCGGCTAGCTGCGCTTCTAAAACATCCAGCTTAAGCCGCCCTTGTGTATCCACGGGCAGTATCACGGGGTTAACAGTCGCATTCCGCACCGAATCATGCTCAATCGCCGAGATAAAAACCGCCGCATCCGAAAAACTGCCCAGCACGGTGTTGTTGGCTTCCGTGCCGCCGCTGGTAAACACCACCGCATGCGCGGGGATATTAAGCACAGCCGCCAGTTTTGCCCGCGCCGTCGTCACAACGCGCCGCGCCGCAACGCCCTCACGATGTATGGAGGAGGGGTTCGCAGCCGTACTCAACGCAGACGCCATTGCGTCCCGCACAGAAGGGCGCAGGGGGGCGGTTGCGTTATAATCAAGGTAGGTGCGCGCTGTCATGCCGCGCCGCGCTCCAGCATTAGAACAGGGCTGTTATCGCGCTTAACCCGTTTTTCTAAGATATCAGCAATCGTCACGGTGCTGAGATAGGTTCGGATATGCTGGCCGAGTTCTTCCCATAAATCATGGGTTAAGCAGCGCGTACCTGTTTTCATGCAGCCTTTTGCGGCGGTTTCGCCCTTACACCGCGTCACCCGCATCGTCTCATCCACCGCCGTCACAATATCGGCAACATGGGTTTTTTCCGCGCCATTTGCCAAAATATAGCCGCCGCCAGGGCCCCGTACGCTGTCAACCAGCCCGGCTTTGCGGAGTTTGGCAAACAGCTGCTCTAAATATGACAACGAAATACCCTGCCGCTCCGCAATATCCGACAGCGCCACGGGAAAGCCCTTGCCATTTTGGCCAATATCCACGAGCGCCATCACGGCGTATCTGCCTTTGGTATTCAGTTTCATCGCATCCTCATCCGGCATTGGCCGCGTTTGTATTGGGATAAGGTGCTGTTGATTGAACGGTTGCGAGTTGCGCTTTAAGGGCGGCAACTTCGGCGGTAAGGGTCTCTAAGGCGCGGGCAACGGGGTCGTCGCTGGCGCTGATACTGCCGTAGGCGGCAAAACAATCGGGTTTCACCGCGCCAATCATCCGTGCCGGGATGCCAACGGCGGTCATATCCGGGCAGACGTCTTGTAAAACAACAGCATTCGCGCCAATGCGTGCGTTTTCACCAATGGTTATAGGCCCAAGAATCTGGCAGCCCGCCCCCGCAATCACGCCGTTTTGCAGGGTGGGGTGTCTTTTCCCCTTGTGCAGCGAAATACCGCCCAGCGTTACCCCCTGATACAGCGTTACATCATCGCCAATTTCCGCCGTTTCGCCGATAACAACGCCCATGCCGTGATCGATAAAAAAGCGCCGGCCAATTTTTGCCGCCGGGTGAATCTCAATCCCGGTGAGAAAACGGCAGAAATAGGTCAGGAAATAGGAAATCGGCTTTAAATGGTTGCGCCAGCACCAGTGTGCGGCGCGGTAGATAACCACCGCGTGAAAACCGGCATAGGCCAAGGCAATATGCAGCTTTGACCGCGCCGCCGGGTCGCGCTGCATAATGGTGTTGAGATCTTCGAGTAAATGCCTCACGGGCGAGAGTTCCGATATGATATGTTATAGTATATTAGAGTGATTGGCTGATGAATTCAATTTAATATACCTGAGCAAAACAGTCAAGTATTGCGCATTGCCTTATCTAGCCTATAAAGCAGTATGCTTTTACAAATTCATGAACCCGGCGAAACCCCCGAACCCCACAGCTTAGGCGGTAATCTGGCCATTGGGATAGACCTTGGCACCACCAATTCGGTTGTGTCCTGGATTGATACGGATGATGTGCCGGTTGTGGCAACCGATGCCGAAGACCGCCCTTTATTGCCGTCGGTTGTGTATTATCCGGCTGGAAAAGACCCGATTGTGGGCTACGCGGCGCTGCCGTTTTTATCGAGCGATCCGGCGCGAACACTGGCCTCAACCAAGCGCCTGATGGGGCGTGCAGCAACCGATTTTAACGCGGCGGAATTGCCCTTTACTTTAGAAAACCCGGCGGACAGTAAAACGGTGCGCCTCCACGTTGGCGGCACAAAAACGCTTTCCCCGGTGGATGTGGCGGCAACGCTGCTGAAAACCCTTAAAACCCGCGCCGAGGAAGCCTTACGGCAAAGCGTAACCTCCGCCGTTATCACCGTTCCCGCGTATTTTGACGATGCGGCGCGGCAAGCAACGAAGGACGCGGCGCAGCTGGCGGGATTGGCCGTTTTGCGGCTGATTAATGAGCCGACAGCGGCGGCGCTGGCATATGGCCTTGATAAAGGGGATGAGGGGCTTTTTTCGGTTTATGACCTTGGCGGCGGAACGTTTGATGTATCCGTGCTTCGCCTGCAAAAAGGCGTGTTTCAAGTGCTTGCAACCGGCGGGGATACGGCGCTGGGCGGGGATGATATGGATGCCGCAATGGCGGCGGCCTATCTTGCGGCGGTGAGCCTTGACACACCCATCAGCACGCACGAGCGCCAGCAGCTCTTGCAAGCCTGCCGCACGGCGCGGGAATCCCTGACCACAAGCGCCAACGCCGATATTAATCTGTTCCTAGCCGGGCGCGATTGCAGCCACCGCTTCGTGCGGGCGGATATAGAGCGGCTGATTCAGCCGCTGCTGGAGCGGACATTCGCGATAACCGCCGATGTGCTGCGCGAGGCGGGGCTTAGCGCAGCCGGGCTAAACGGTGTTATCCTCGTAGGCGGCACCACCCGGATTCCGGCGGTGCGCAGCGCAGCCGCAGCCTTTTTCGGCACAAAAGTTTTTGCCGATGTTAACCCCGATGAAGTCGTTGCCGTTGGTGCGGCGCGGCAAGCCAAAGCCTTAACCCAAGGCAGCAGCACCGTGCTGCTGGATGTGAACCCGTTGTCCCTTGGTTTAGAGATGATGGGCGGGCTGGTTGAGAAAATCATCCCCCGCAATTCGCCCATTCCCATTGCAAAGGCGCAGGATTTCACCACCTATGCCGACGGCCAGACGGCGCTGCTGGTGCATGTTTTGCAGGGCGAACGCGAGACGGTGGATACCTGCCGCAGCCTCGCGCGGCTCACGCTTTCCGGCATCCCCGCCATGCCCGCCGGGGCGGCGCGGATTCGCGTTACGTTTACCGTTGATGCCGATGGCCTCCTGACCGTCTCGGCGCAAGAGCAAACAACCGGCGTGTATCAGACCGTTGCGGTTCAGCCCAGTTATGGTCTTGATGATGACACCATGCGCACCATGCTGATGGACAGCCTTATCCACGCGGGTGCGGATATGAGTGATCGTCTGCTGCGTGAACAGCGGGTCGAGGCGGAGCGGGTGCTCAATGCGCTGGCCGTTGCTGAGAAAAAAGACGGCGATTTGCTGCGCCCCGACTGGCAAGCCGGGATTGTGGCTGCGGCAACAGCGTTGCGAAACGCTGCGGCGGAAACAGACCGCGAGGCGATTCATCAGGCGATAGAAGCCTTAGAAAAAGCAGCGCGTCCCTTTGTAGAGGCACGGATAAACCGGGCGCTGAAAAACAGCGTGGCGGGGGAGACGGTTGAGAGCGTGGCCATTGCGCTTAAAGCATAGGGAAGTTATGTGTTTCTAAACGCAGGTGAGAAAAAATGGCTGTAAATTTAGATACGAAAAATAATAGCTTTAGACAAATTTTGGGAAATGGAATCCGCTATTCCGTGCCTCGTTTCCAACGTGACTATTCATGGGAAGAAGAGCAATGGCATGATCTTTGGAACGATATCGACAACGTTGAAACGGGTGACATCCATTATATGGGTTATCTTGTTTTGCAATCTAAAGATAACAACAAAGAATTCATTATTATAGACGGTCAACAAAGGCTTACTACAATAAGCTTACTAATCATTTCATGTTTGTATGAAATAAAGGAGCTTATAAAACAACAAATAGATGCGGCCAACAATGAACGCCGCCTTGAGACCTTGAAAGCAAGTTTTCTCGGATTTACCAGCCCCGTTTCTTTGCAAACGGAAAATAAGCTCACGCTTAATCGGAATAACCAACGCTACTTCTCTACCTATCTATCTGCTTTACAAGAGCCCGTGAATCGTAAACGCAATGCTTCGGAGCGGCGTATGGCCGATGCGGTAACTTTCTTTCGCGGCCAAATCCAAAGTAAGCATGCGTCATCATCAATTTCTGGTGAGTCGATAGCGCAGTTTATCGAGACGTTTGTTGATCAGCTCTACTTCACTCAGATAACCGTTGGAAACGATGTCAACGCTTATAAAATTTTTGAAACATTGAATGCGCGGGGTGTGCAACTTTCCGTGCCCGATCTTATAAAAAATTATCTTTTTTCTATGATTGATCAGCGATCACCGCTGCATGACAATGAAATAGATAATCTTGAAGAGACTTGGTCACATATTATGACTCAACTGGGAAGTAAGTGTAATTTCAGTGATTTTGTTCGTGTTGAATGGAATAGTCGCAATCCCATAACATCAAAAAATTCTCTTTTTAAGAGCATAAAGTCAAAAACTAATTCGCGTGAAAACGCTCACAAGTACCTTAAAGATTTAGACTATGCAGCAGGGGTCTTTGCTGCGTTACAGGATGATGGAGATGAATTATGGAACAATCATTCGGAAAATAAAAAAATAAAGTCTAGTTTGCGAGCCTTATGTTTATTTGGCATCAAGCAACCGCAGAGCATATTGCTGAGTGCGTATAAAAATTTTTCTCCCGAAGAATTTGCTAAGTTATTGCGCTATATTGAAGTAGTATCGTTTCGCTATAATTTTATTGGCAATTTCCAGCCTAACGTTCAGGAAAAAATATACAGCGAAATTGCGAATGGCATTTCGGGTGGTGCGTTAAAAAGAACGTCACACGCCAAAGACCTCCTTAAAAAAATCTATATTGACAATGATGAGTTTATAAGTCGCTTCAAAAATAAAGAAATTAAAATGAGATCAAGCGATAAGAAGGCTCGATACGTATTGGCGCGCCTTGAAGAGTATATTAATCCAACGCTGGTTTTAAAAGATGAGGATTACACGATTGAGCATGTCTTTCCCAAAAACCCATCACCAGAATGGTATCAGGGCGATAGTAATGATGATGATTTAGCTGATTTAGTCGGCAGCTTGGGCAATCTAGTCTTGCTCGATAAGGACACGAACGCACAGCTTGGCAATAAAAACTTTTCCCTAAAAAAAGAAGTCTTGGAAAAAAGCCCTCTCCTTACAACCAATATGGTTGGTAAATATCCAATATGGAACAAAGATTCTATTGAAAAAAGAGCAAATTTCTTGGCGGAAAAAGCCGCGCAATGTTGGTCGCTGCAGTGGGATTAAACTAACAAAACCGCCCGACTCTTTCGAGCCGGGCGCAGTCAGGGGAGGAGATGACAAAAAGGGTAAAGCTGCCTAGTGAATCAGGCAGAATTTGCCGCTTATTCCGGGGCAACAGTCAGCGTGATAACGCCCGCATAATTGCCCGCCGGTGCGGCGCGCAGGGCGGCCTCCCGCAGGGTGATGGTTAACGCGCTGTTGAGATTTCTGCCGCTGCTGCAATCAATGCTGCTGGTATCGGCGTTGCTGCGGCTTCTAAGAGTTTGACCGCTTCTGAGCGATTCACCACCCGATGCGGCTCTGGTATTCCATTGCGCTTCATAAGTGAGCGGGTTTCCGGCGCCATCGGTCAGATTAAAGCCGCTTCTGCCATTTCCGCTTGCGGTCAGCTGATATCTGCCGCCGCGATTATTGACATACACGCACACGTTATCCGTCAGGATTAAATCGCCGCTGCCTGTCCAGGTGGGGAAAATAAAGTCGTTCAGGTTGCTGATGCTGGCAAGATTAGCAACTGTTGCGCGGATTTCGGCGGTGCCGGTGGATGTTGTGCCCAAAACGCCTTGGCTGGCAGCGAGGGCAGGGGTGATGCTGCTGGTAATAAGAGCAGCGGCTATTAAAGAGCGAATGGTTTTCATGGCGTACCTCTATGCTTAGTTGAATTGTGCTAGGTTAACTAACGCAATACGTTATCCAGAAGGTGTGCCAAATCTACCTTTTGGCTATTTTAGGCCATTCCCAAGACGCGCTCTTTAATTTTTGAAACGTCTCCGCTGGGAATGCCGAGCAAACGGGCAATATCGGCTATAACAAGTTCTTCCCTGTCCTCAATAACGCCATTTATGAGTGCAACACGAATGACCATTTCCAGAAAAAAGAGCTTGCTGCCCGGTGCTGAGCTTATGTTTCAGGGCAGCGCGGAACATCGGCGCGGGCATACCGCTTTTTGCTTGAGCGAGACCAATATTAAGAATCTCGAATATTTTTTTAGGGTCAGCGCCCGAATACTTGGCCAACATGATGCCAATGGTTCACATCTCATCCTTGTCAAGTTTTCTATCAACGCTGAACGCTGTTTCAACAAGGACGATGCCGACCGCTTTTAGAACGTCATCGCCAACGTTTGAAAAGGGTTGCGGAACTGGTTTGGGTGGTGCTGAGTTCATTACAAATATCCATTTTTTATATTCCGATATAGGATATAACCCTTAAACGCAATCAAACTGTAGTGTGACGATAAAGGCACGAATGGAGTTTTTTTTGCGGTTCACAGTATCCGTTAATCTTGAAAGATGATGTCTCGTTTACATATTCTGAAACGAAAAGATAAACCATGAAGACACTCTATAAAATCTCAGTTATCACAATTTTCGCTGCACTCACCGCGCAAACGGCACTTGCCAACCCCGCCGGTAAATCTTTTTATGTCAGCGGCGCAGTTGGATACAACGAAGTTGAGGAAAACAACTTCAACTATGCGGCCGGCTCGCGCATTGACACCGATTACGACAGCGGCCTGTATTACGGCGCGGCAATCGGCTACGATTTTGGCAACGTAACCCCCCTGGGCGGTGTGCGCGCTGAATTCGAGTTATCACAGCGTGACAACGACGTTGATTCTCATCGTTTGAACGGCGGCGCTGCCTTGGCTGGCCCTAAGGGCGAATCATCTGCAACATCGGCGATGATAAACCTCTATAATGATTTTGAAACAGGCACTGCAATAACACCATACATCGGTGTTGGTGTGGGTATGTCTAGAATCAGCTTTAAGGATTACGGCGTTGCCGCTATTCCGAATGTGCTCGATGACAGTGATACTGTGCTCGCTTATCAAGGTATCATCGGTGTTTCTTATGATATAAACTCTAAAGTAGGATTTGCGGCGGAGTACCGTTATTTTGATAGCAACGATCCTGAGCTGACATCGGCTTTGGGCACAACATCGGAAGCAGATTTTGTCTCACAAACCTTCTTGGGCAAAGTAAGCTATAAGTTCTAAACATCTTTATTTTCTAATGGAAAGGGAGGTATTTTTACCTCCCTTTTTATTTTGCACGTGCGCTTCCGCCAATCAGTTCATCCCGCCTTGCCGCTGGTTAACAGACCCGCTATGAATTACTACTCATGCGGAGAGACAGCGTGGATACAAAAAGCGATTCAATCCCTACCAATGCTTCCACTGCAACGCCGCTGGCGATGCTTATCAGCCGCCGAGCGGTTTTGGGCGGCCTCGGAGCGGTTGCAGCCGCCGGGATGTTCCCGCGCCTCGCGTTTTCTGCCCCAAATCTGGAAACGTCCGCGCAGGCACTGAGCTTTACCCCCGTTGCGCCGGGGCTGGATAAACAATTGGGCATTGCGCCGGGGTATGGCGCGGAGGTGTTGCTGCGTTTTGGTGATGCGCTCACAGCAGACGCGCCCGCTTATAACCCCCAAGACCGCAGCGCCGAAGACCAGAACCAGCAATTTGGCACGGGATGTGATTATATTGCCTATTTCCCGCTTCCCGCAGGCAGCACAAATAGCAACCACGGCTTACTCGTTGTAAACCATGAATTTTCCAACACGCACCTTATGTTTGCTGGTGTTGAGAAAAATGAAGTCCTGGGGGGTATGACGCCCGCCCGCACCGCGGCAGAGCAAGCGGCTTTAGGGGTTAGTGTTGTTGAGGTTAAACGGGGCGCGGGCGGCTGGTCTTATGTGCAGAATAGTCAGTATAACCGCCGCATTACCGCGCAAAGCTATATCAGGCTCAGCGGCGCAGCCGCCGGGGATAAGCGCCTTCAAACACACGGCGACCCATCGGGGCGTCTTGTTCGCGGCACATTTGGTAACTGCGCGGGTGGGCAAACCCCATGGGGCACGTATTTAACCTGTGAAGAAAACATCAATTTCTTTTTCAGTGGCGCGTTACCGAAGAGTGCACTCGAAGAAACTGAAAATCATCGCCGTATGGGCGTTACAGGGCGACGTGGCGGCTATGCCCATTGGGGCAGAGACGACAGCCGCTTTGATGTCAGCGTCGAGCCGCGGGAAGCCAACCGTTTTGGCTGGGTGGTTGAGATTGACCCCTTCGATGCCAGCAGTACGCCGGTGAAACGCACGGCGCTTGGGCGCTTTAAGCACGAATCGGCAACGGTTGTTCTTAGCGCAGATAACCGCGTGGTGGTGTATAGCGGCGATGACCAGGCCTTTGAATTTTTGTATAAGTTTGTCTCAAGCAAACGCTATAACCCGCTTAACAGAGCCGCAAACCGTGATATTCTTGATTCGGGAACGCTGTATGTTGCCGAATTTCTTGTGGGTGGCGGTTTGCGCTGGCTGCCGCTTCAATATGGCCAAGGCGTGCTGACACCTGAAAACGGCTTTAATTCGCAAGCCGATGTGCTTATTGAGGCGCGCCGCGCCGCAACGCTATTAGGCGCAACGCCGCTGGACAGACCCGAAGATATCGCCGTGCATCCCCAAACCGGCGCGGTGTATGTAGCGCTGACAAAAAATGCTGCGCGTAAACAGGCGCAGGTTGATGGGGTAAACCCGCGTGCAGACAACCGTTTCGGCCAAATTGTGGCGATTTTTCCAGAGCGTAAAAACCACACAGCAACAACAGCAACATGGGATATCGCCATCCTTGCGGGTGATGAGGAAAGCGGCACAGCAGAGTTTGCTAATCCCGATAACCTCACGTTTGATCCGGCTGGGCGGCTCTGGATTGCAACAGACGGCGCAGAAGATTCGATTGGGTTCGCCGATGGTGTTTTTGCAACGACCCTGATAGGGGAAAATCCGGCTTTAAAGCAACTTCTTCGTGTTCCAGAAGGCGCAGAGGCAACCGGCCCTTGCTTCACCCCAGACGGCACGACGCTGTTTGTTTCTATCCAGCACCCTGCTGCGGATTCGGAAAACCAAGCAGCGGCGCGCAGCCGCTTTCCCGATTATGACCCCGCCTTGCCGGCGCGTGCGGCAATAATTGCCGTTCGGCATAACGATGGATTGCCGGTTGGTGGTTAGGCTAGTATAAATGAGCACACACAATCATTAAGGCAACACTGTTATGACAAAGAAAATTATACTGACACTGCTGTTAGCCCTGATTACGCCTATTACAGCGCACGCCGAAGACCCCGTCGCCATCACTGCTGTGGGGGTTTGGGAGGGGTATCAATTCACGGAAAACGATGTGAAAACCTGTTACATGATTAGCGCACCCCGCCGCAGCGAAGGCGTTACCGGCGCGCGCGATGATGTGTTTATGTTCCTAACCCACAAGCCGCGCCAGAAGCAATTCGATGTTATCAGTTTTGATGCCGGTTATCCCTATGAAAAAGGTAGCAAAGCGACCTTGCATATTGGCGAAAAAACCATTAATCTTTCAACCAGCAGTAATATCGCCTGGGCGGAAGACGTGCGCACCGACCGGGAAATGGTTGATGCGCTGAAAAACGCCGCGGATTCGGGGGATGAAGTGTCCTTAAGAGGCACATCCTCACGCCAGCAACGCACCAAAGATATGTACAGCCTGAACGGATTTAATGAAGTGTATAAGGCTATCACCGCAGCATGCAAATAATTGAAAAGATATTAGAAAAAGCAGACCCAGCACCGAAATCTGAGCAGACAGACACGCGGCTAAATTTGTTTGGTTTTAGCCGCAAGGAGCTGGAAACCCTGCTCGGCACCTATCAAATCCCCAGCTTTCGCGCGAAGCAAATCTGGCATTGGCTCTATACCAAGGGTGCAACCGATTTTGCGCAGATGACAACGTTGGCAAAGCCAATGCAGCAGCGCCTTTCCGAAGAATTCGTGATTCGCTATCCCCGCATCAGCACGGCGCAGGAATCGGTGGACGGCACGCAAAAATGGCTGCTGGGCTTTGATGACCGGGCAAAGGCCGAGGCGGAGTGTGTGTTTATCCCCGCTGAAGAGCGCGGCACGCTGTGTATTTCGTCGCAGGTGGGCTGCACGCTGAATTGTAAATTTTGCCACACCGGCACGCAGGCTTGGGTGAAAAATCTCGATGTTGCGGATATTGTTGGCCAAGTGGTGCACGCGAAAACGGCGCTGAACGATTGGGGTAAGCTGGAGGAAGGCCGGGCGCTCTCAAACATCGTGTTGATGGGCATGGGTGAGCCTTTATATAATTATGATAACGTGGCAAAAGCCTTGCATATTCTGATGGACGGCGACGGCCTTAGCATTTCTAAGCGGAAGATAACCCTTTCAACCGCCGGTGTTGTGCCGCTGATTGAGCGGGTGGGCGCAGAACTGGGCGTGAATCTTGCCATATCGCTGCATGCGGTGCGCGATGAGGTGCGGGATGTGATTGTGCCGCTCAACCGGAAATACCCGTTAAAAGAGCTGCTGGAGGCCTGCCGCAATTATCCCGGCGCAACGAATATGCGGCGGATAACATACGAATACGTCATGCTGGCGGGGGTGAACGATTCGGATGCGGATGCGCATGAGCTGGTGCGGCTGCTGCGGGATATGCCGGCAAAGGTGAACCTGATTCCGTTTAATCCCTGGCCGGGCGCGCCGTATGAATGCTCAAGCAATAAGCGCATTCAGATTTTCGCTGATATTGTGCATGATGGCGGTTTGCCATGTCCGGTGCGCACGCCGCGCGGGCGGGATATCCTGGCGGCATGCGGGCAATTAAAATCGGATAGCGTGCGCAAACGCGCCTCAGAACGCAGCGCGGACGCCGATGCCTAAGGATTTTTTGATAGAGCGCACAGAGCCTTGTTATACAGGCTTTTTCAAGGCAACCCGTTATTTCCTGCGTCATGCGCTGCATCGCGGCGGTATGTCGGCGCTGCTCAGCCGGGAAGTTTTTGAACGGCACGATGCGGTGATGGTTATACCCTTTGATGTTGCGCAGCAAGCCGTTGTGATGATTGAGCAATTCAGACCCGGCGCGGCGGTTAACTCCGGCCATACCGGCAGCCCATGGCTGCTGGAATTTCCCGCCGGGATGATTGAGCCGGGGCAAAGCGCAGAAGACGCAGCGCGGCGCGAATGCATTGAGGAAATCGGTTTGCCGGTTACGAATTTAGAGAACCTCTACACCTATTTCACCTCCCCCGGCGGCTGTTCTGAGCGGCTCACGCTGTTTTGCGCCACCGTTGACAGCAGCAAAGCGGGCGGTATCCAAGGGCTTGATAGTGAGCATGAGGATTTAAAGGTAGTGGTGGTTAAGTTGGCAGACTTAGAAGCGCAGATACAAAACGGCGCGATTGCCGATGCTTCAACGCTGTTGGCGGTGCAGTGGTTGCTCCGCCAAAAATAAGCCTACCTCCCCACTGTTTTTTTACCTCTTTCCCTTACCCCTGCTTTTATGGCGGCAACCCTGCACCGCTATGGAATCCTTGGGCTCGCACTATGTTTAGTGCCGATACCCCTTTTTGCGGCTGAAAATCTGAAGGTCTCAAGCGTGCCGCCGCCGGGTTTTGAGGCGCTGTTAACCCCGGCGGTTTCACCCGCAGCCGCTCAAGCCGTATTGTGCCCGATGTGGCCTTTGCTGGCGGGCGGGTGCAGGCGTTTCTAGACAACCGCGCCGATTTAGAAGACCAGCGCGGCAGTGAGCTGCTGGTGTTTCTAACCCGCCGCTCGCGGGTGGATGTGCTGCGCGATGGGCGGCTGTTAACCTCTGGGTTTTATGATGCGGGGCAGGTGCGCCTGCCTACCCGTGATTTACCCACGGGCGCGTATCCCGTCACGCTGCGCATCACCGATGCAACAGGCCGCAGCGTTGAGGAAACCCGTTTTTTCAGCAAAACAAACAGCATCCCGCCTCAAGACACCGATTTGTGGTATGTGGAGGGCGGCGCACTGCGCAATACCAACACCGAAGGGGCTTTCCCGCAAACAGGCAGCGAAGGCTTATTTTCCCTAGGTTATAGCCACCGCCTGCTTGATACCGTCGCGCTTTCGCTCAGCAGCAGCAACACCAGCAAACAACAGTTTCTTGAGCTGGGCAGCTATTTCTTTGACGATGGGCTTGATGTGGATGCCGCCGCGCTCGTTAGCCCGAAGGGCGACCGGGGCGTCTCCTTAAGCCATTTCCTTAGTGTTGACCCCTTCAGCCTTAATGCCAGCTATCGCCAATTCTGGGCAGGAGAACGAAGAGACAACACTGCAGCACAGGATGACCCGGCCGTTTTGCTCAGCGGTTATAGCTTGGATATTAGCGGCAGTATATCGCTGACTCTTGAGGATGCCCAGCTTTCCTGGCGCGCGCAATGGAGCGAGGATAGCAGCGGCAACAGCCGCTATAGCCAAGGCTCCACCGCCCGCATTCCTCTATGGCAGCAAAACTTAACGCAAATAGACTTAGAGCTGTCGGCCATTCGCAGCAACGATGAGAGCATCGCGCTGGCGCAATTCAAGCTATTTGCGCTGCAAAGCCGCACCAGTCTTAATGCCAGCGGCGGGGTGCAGCAAACCAAGCGCAGCAACACGCGCACAAATGATAACCCGGCGAGCGCCACGCTGGCCTATACGCCCAACGATAGGCACACCATGCGCCTCAGTGCCGCACAGGAAGAGGGCAGCGGGCGCGGCGGCGCGGGGTACAGCTATGGCGGCATGGCCGGACGCGGTACGCTGGATTTGGATGCAACCGGCGATACCAGCCGCTATGCGGGAACTTTTGCCGGCAACATGTTGGCAACGGCCAAGGGCGTTAGCTTTGGCGGGCGCGACAGCAACCAAAGCGGCGTGATTGTGCGTGTTCTCGCGCTTGAGAACAGCGAGGCGCAGTTTGAAGTGTTTGTGAATAATAACAGCTACGGCACGCTAAAAGCCGGTGACAATCTACCCGTCACCCTGCCGCCATACGGTAAATACGCAGTCCAGCTGAAACCCATCGGTGCGGCGCTGTCTGATTTTGATACCGCGGCGCGGGTTGTCACGCTGTATCCGGGGAATGTTGAGCGGTTGGAATGGCAGGTGCGCAGGCTGCGTGTTGTGGCGGGGGTTCTTTTAGGCGGTGACGGTAAACCGCTTATTGGCGCGGCGGTAACGGGCGGCATAACCGCGGTTACAACGGATAGCTTCGGCGTGTTTCAGACGGAGGTTACCAGCAGCACGTCGCTCAGCGCGGATGCGGGGGGTAAAAGCTGTTCAATTACGGTTCCAGAAAGCACAGAAACTGTGGTTTATGTGGGAGAGATTCGTTGTTTCGCCCCTTAAAGTTTTGAAGGGCGCTGGATATAATAAACAGCCAACTTTAAGAATTTCATGTTCCGCAAAAAGTCTTGAATACGCGTTCTTTATCTTTGGGGGGATTGGTATAATCCCTATAATCAGCTTGTGTGGTATAGGGCGCAGCAAGTATGCGGTGCAGTGTTTCAAATGGCTTTATATCGCCAGTTTGTGCCGCCATGAGTGCATTTTCCACCTGGTGATTACGCGGGATGATAAAGGGATTCGCATAGCGCATCATTTCAAGCTGTTCGCTGCGCGGGCTATTGGTTGCATCAAAACGGCTGCGCCAACGGTTTAGCCATTCTTGCCCAGTGTCGATGGTCGCTGCAAAGGGGGACGGCGCGTTTTCAGGAGAAAGCGCGTGGTCATACAGCGCGCGAAACGTATTGGTGAAATCGGCCTTGTGTCGTTGCATGAGTTGCAGCAGGTCTCCTATCAATGCCGCATCCCCCGCCTCTTCTGCGGAAAGCCCCAATTTTCGCCGCATACCGCTCTGCCATGCTGTTTC
Source organism: Alphaproteobacteria bacterium (assembly GCA_021297975.1). Taxonomy (GTDB): domain Bacteria; phylum Pseudomonadota; class Alphaproteobacteria; order JAJTHO01; family JAJTHO01; genus JAJTHO01. The sequence continues at coordinate 3,805 of JAJTHO010000102.1, read as the reverse complement.
AAATTCGGGAGCAAAGCGGTTTAAGGCCTCGGTGGCTAAGGCTTCGGCACGCGGCGGCGCGTCATCCAATAAAGGCAATAAGCATTCGGCGAGTCGTGTGAGGTTCCAGAGTGCAATCGTCGGCTGATTGGCATACGCATAGCGCCCGTTCCTATCAATGGAGCTGAACACGGTTTTTGGGTCATACGCATCCATAAACGCGCAGGGGCCATAATCGATGGTTTCACCGGAAATGCTCATGTTATCCGTGTTCATCACGCCGTGGATAAAGCCAACACAGAGCCACGCGGCGATAAGCGTTGCTTGCGCCTCAAGTACAGCGTGTAAGAACTCAAGCGGTGAGGCCGCATCGGGATAATGCCGCTTTCGCGCATAATCGGTAAGAATGCGCACGGAATCCACATCACCCCGCGCCGCGAAATATTGAAACGTGCCAATACGGATGTGGCTGGCGGCAACGCGGGTGAGGATAGCGCCGGGAAGCGGTTTATCACGCTGTACCGTCTCGCCGGTTGTGACAACCGCCAGCGCCCGCGTTGTGGGGATGCCTAAAGCGTGCATCGCCTCAGAAATAAGATATTCGCGCAGCATCGGCGCAAGAGCAGCCCGCCCGTCGCCTTGGCGGGAGAAGGCGGTTCTGCCTGAGCCTTTCAGGTGAATATCGCGCCGCTGTCCTGAGGCGCTCGTGATTTCACCCAGCAGCAACGCGCGCCCATCCCCAAGTTGCGGCACAAAATGCCCGAATTGATGCCCGGCATAGGCCATGGCGAGGGGGTCTGCGCCGGGAAAGGGCGTGTTCCCAGCAAAAAGCGCCGCCAATTCCTTGTCGGAATAATAGGAAAAATTGAGTCCTAGCTCAGTAGCAAGAGCCGTGTTGAGCATAACCAACTCTGGGCTGCGAACGGGCAGTGGTTCTTGGCGGACATAAAATCTATCGGGCAAGGCAGCATAGGTATGTGTAAAGGGTGAGCGTATCATACAGGTGCAACATAGATTCTCTTCGGGGCGAAATCCACTCTTTGCGGTTTCGTTAAGCAGACCCTATAACCTCTTTATGCAATCGTTCTTTCTATCATCCGAAGCCGAAACGGAAAAGCTGGCCGCGCGACTCGCCGCGCATATCACTCCGCCGCTTACGCTGTTGCTTTCCGGTGATTTGGGCGCGGGCAAGACATTCTTTGTTCGGTCGCTGCTGCGGGCTTTGGGCTGGACGGGCAGCGTCCCCAGCCCCACCTTCACCCTGCGCCAGGATTATGAAACACCGCGCGGGCTTCTGGTGCATGTGGATGCGTATCGCTTAAAAACAGCGGATGAGGCGTATGCGCTGGATTTGCCGCCCGCATTTGAGGAGGCACTGGTCTGTATCGAATGGCCGGAAAAGCTGGAGGGTCATGCACCAGCGGCGCATCTTCACCTTACTTTTTCGCATAACGGGGAAGGGAGGCAGGTTGTGCTCAACCCGTCTGGACGCGCCGCCGAAACCCTGCTAGCAGCCTTATTATGACGTGCACCCTTCCCGCCGAACGCTATAACGCCGCGCTTGAATTTTTAAAAACGGCGGGCTTTCCGCTCGTAACGCTGGATAGCCTGCCTGCGGATGCATCCTTTCGCAGCTATCACCGGTTACGGGATAAAAATCTGCTGCTGATGAACGCGCCGCCGGGGGTTGAGGATATTCGCTCGTTTGTTTTGGTTGCAGAAATCTTGTCAAAACTGGGTTTTGCCGCACCAACGCTGCATGCGGTGGATGCGGAAAGTGGCTTTGTGCTGCTGGAAGATTTTGGCAGCGGCACGTTTACCAATATTTTAACGGCTGAGAATGAGCGTGCGCTCTATACCCTTGCGCTGTCGGTGCTGGCGGCGCTGCAGGAAAAAACAGCGGGCGCGGCGCTGCCCTTGCCGCCGTATGACCTTGCGGTGTTACAGCGGGAGGTAAATCTTCTTGTGGAATGGCCAGCGCCTTTAGCGGATACGGCGCGTGCGGGCTATACCGCGCTGTGGTTGCCGCTGTTAAATGCGGTTGCCACCCCTCAAAAGCCCGTGCTGGTGCTGCGTGATTACCATGTGGATAATTTGATGCTGCGGGCAGAAAAAGAAGGCTTGGCGCGGTGTGGTTTGCTGGATTTCCAAGATGCCTTATTAGGCCATCCGGCCTATGATGCGGTATCCTTATTACAAGATGCGCGGCGCGATGTTCCGGAGGCCTTAGAGCAAGAATTCTTGAGGGATAAAGACGCCGCCTACACCCGCGCGTACTCTATTTTAGGCGCGCAGCGCGCAGCAAAGATTGTCGGTATTTTTCACCGCCTTCATGTGCGCGACGGCAAGCCAAAATACCTGCATCATATTCCCCGCACGTGGGGGTATCTGCGCCGCAATCTGCTGCGGTTAGGCGCAGACGGCCAGCCGCTGATGAATTTTTTGAATCGGGAGTTTCCGCTCTAATGCCTACTATCCCCCACACCGCGATGATTTTGGCTGCTGGAAAAGGCACGCGGATGATGCCGCTGACGAAAGACCGCCCGAAAGCGTGCGTCAAGGTTTCTGGAAAAATGATGGTTGATTATGTTATCGACCGCGCGGTTGCAGCGGGCATTAAGCGGTTTGTTATCAACGCGCATTATTTTGGTGAGGTGTTAAAGCGTGAGCTAGAGCCTCGGAGCGGCATGGAGTATATCTTCTCTGATGAGGATGAACTGCTGGAAACGGGCGGCGGCGTGCGCCAAGCGTTGGGGCTGCTCGGCGCAGAGCCGTTTTATGTGCTCAATTGCGATAGCTTGTGGCTGGATGGCCCAGGGGATTTATTAAAGCGGTTGGCGGTAACGTTTGATGCGGCAAAAATGGACGGCTTGCTGGCTTTATACCCGCATTATAAATCGACGGATTACAATGCGCGTGCGGACTTTATGATAGCGGGTGACGGCCAGATTAAACGCCCGAAAAGCGATGAGACGCCCGCGCATATTTTTATGGGCGCATCCATCCTCACCCCGGCGCTGTTTCGGGATTGCCCGGACGCGGGCGCGTTTTCACTGAACCGGGTTTTTGACAGCGCGATGGCGGAAAAGCGGCTGTATGGTTTGGTGCACGATGGACTCTGGTATCATGTCAGCACGCCGGAAGATGTCAGCCAGACAGAGCTGTCGCTGCGTTTGCTGTGACGTTTAAAACGCTCCCTTCCGGCGCGGATACCCTCACGCTGGTGCGGGAGTGGGCAGTCGAGCGATGCGGTGAAAAACCGCTGGTGTATCTGCCAACGCGCCGGGCGGCGCTGCTGCTGCTCGAATCCTTAAAAAACGCCGGTGTGCCGCGCTTGCCAACGCTTCGTTCCATAACCGAGCCGCCGCCGGGGGCGGAGATAACCCCGCCGGAAACGTTGCTGGCTCTGGCGGCGGCAACGGCGCAGGACATTTTTCCTGAGCTTTCCCCGCGCGGCCTTGTCGCCACCGCACAGCAGTTTTTGGCGCTGCGCCGGGCGCTGTTGTGGCGGGAGGTATCGTGGGATAGCCTTAGTTTATTGAGCAATGACGACGCGCCCGCCATGGGACAACGCCAGCTCGATCGGCTGCAACGCTTCGCGGCGCTCTGGCAGCAGCGCGGCGGCGAGGCGTTTAACGATGACGACCGTCTCGCGATTGCGGGGCTTAATGCGGCACAGCTCAGCGGCGCGGTGCTGGCGGTAGGGATTTTAAACGCCGCGCCGCCGGTGCAGCGGCTGTTACAGCGCATTGCGGCACTGCCCGAAGGCTGCGTTTTGGTGCTGGATGTGGGGCGCGGGCAACCGGTAAATCCGCTGGTGGATGCG
>JAJTHO010000079.1 GCA_021297975.1 Alphaproteobacteria bacterium | reverse complement strand
GTCTAAACAATTGGCGGAGACATTGAGTGCGCCGTCCTCATACCAAGAAATGGATACCGGCGGGGTAAAAGACCATGCGCCCGCCTTGGTGGGCTTGGTGTGCCAATCGAGTCTTTCTGCGCGTTTTAACCAAGTATCCATACCGCACCGCCCTCGTTAGAACGCAGTGTTACAGAGCGGCAGGGGGCGTGTCTAGAAAACGAATGTAAACTATTGACAACTCATCACTCTAAATGACGTCATTCCGAGCAAACAAAACCTTTTGGTTTTGTGCCGCCGAGGAATCTCCTATAAACTCGAAAAAGATCCCTCCACGTCGCTACGCTTCGGTCGGGATGACGCCCCTAAGAAAGACGATGCGATAGGTTAAACCGGCATCCGCATGATTTCTTGGATAGAGCCAACCAGCTTATCCCGAATCGCGATAACCCCTTGCAGCGCCAGTTCCGCGCTGGTCACAGCTGTTGTCACATCCGTCAGGTTCGACTTACCCAAGAGCGCGTTCGCGCTGAGGCTTTCGCTGCTGCGACCTATCGCCATCATCTCTTGGCCGCTGTCTTGCAGGAAGCTGTTAAAGCTGGGCAAGCCCGCACCCGCACCGGGGGACACGGACGCGCCGGGGTTCAGGGTGTTACTGTAGGCTTTAATGGGGGCAACGGCGGTAAGACTCATGGGATTTTTCCTTTTTTATTATTGCGGCGATAGAATGTTGATTGTTTCGCGCAGCATGTTGCGGCTGGATTCCAGCGCCTCAAGATTGGCGGAATAGCTGCGCTGCGCTTCTTTTAAATCCATCATTTCGATAAACCGTTCAACGTTCGGCATCTTCACATAGCCGTTGGCATCCGCCGCCGGGTGGTTGGGGTCATAGCGCTGTTGAAAATCACCGCTGTCGCGGATAACGCGCTTAATCTCGACCTTGTCAACACCACTGGCACGGTCAAGCTGGTTTGAAAATTCCACGAGTTTTCGGCGATACGGGTCTCCGCCGGGGGTTGTTGCAACCGATTCCGCGTTCGCAATGTTTTCCGAGATAACCCGCACGCGCATTTCCTGAGCCTTAAGCCCCGAAACCGACACCGCCATGGCATTTTTAAGTTCCATTGCCCGCTATCCCTTAAAAACCCGGCTTTAAAACCATGCGAAACATACCGGCGTATTTTTTATACAGCTGGCTCGCGAGGCGGTTTTCATCGGCGTTTTGCGCCAGGTTGTTCATTTGATCTTCCAAAGTGATGCTGTTCCCCACCGGGGTTGTTTCCCGGTAGTCGCGCTTCAAATTTTCCCGGAAATTCGGGCTGGCGGTCGCGCCGGTCATAACGTGCTGCGGGCTGGTTGCGGTCGTGCGCAGTGCGCGATTGCTGGTGTCAGCCTGCTTCAGCGCAGCGCGGAAATCCGTGGGTTTCAAGTCTTTTGGCTTGTAATCCGGGGTATTGGCGTTGGCGATGTTTTGCGTCAAGACGCGCTGGCGCTGGCCGAGCCAGTCCATTTTCTCGTTTAGTGCGGCAAATAACTTAAGTTTGTTAATATCCATACTTGTATCCAGCGTCCTTGCCAGTATGCTATGCGAAGACTATGCCACAAACCCTTTAACGGGACGTTAACACATGCTCTATTTGACGAGAAAAATTGGCGAATCCATCCGCATCGGCGATGATATTGAGGTTCATGTGGCCGAGATTAAAGGCAAGGCCGCGAAAATCGGCTTGCGGTTCCCGGTTGGGGTGTCGGTTTTACGGGGCGAAGTGTTTGAGCGCGTGCGGGCAGAGAATCAGGCGGCAGCCGCGGGCGGGGATTTGATGGCTAGTTTCTTTGGGAATCCGAGTAAACCTTAACCAAACCCCCGCACCAAACTGCCCGACAGCAGATACCAGCCATCAATCAGCACAAAGAAAATCAGCTTAAACGGCACGCTCACCGTCACCGGCGGCAACATCATCATCCCCAGTGCCATCAGGATACTGGCCACCACTAAATCAATAATAACAAACGGTAAAAAAATCATAAAGCCGATTTCAAAGGCGCGTTTGAGCTCGGAAATCATAAAGGCCGGGATAAGCGCCCGCAGCGGTGTTGCTTCTGGGCTGGAAACGGCATCAATCTTGCCCAAATCCATAAACAGCCGTAAATCCTGCTCGCGCACATGCGACAGCATAAAGGTTTTAAACGGCGCAACCGTCTTCTCGAACGCCTCTTCTTCCTTGATTTTTTCAGCAATCAGCGGCGCAACGCCTTGGTCATAGGCCGCCTGAAACGTGGGCGCCATGACAAACAGGGTTAAAAACAGCGCCAGCCCCACGAGCACCGAGTTGGGCGGTGTTTGCTGTAAGCCTAAAGCCGTGCGCAAGAGCGATAACACAATGATAATCCGCGCAAACGCCGTCACCATAATCAGAATGCTCGGCGCGAGCGATAAAACCGTCAGCAGGGCTAGCAGCTGAACCAGCCGCCCCGATGCCTGGCCGTCCACCGCCTCGCCCAAATCCAGCGACAGGCTTTGCGCCCACACAGCCTGGGGCAGCAGCAAAAACGCACATAAAAGGCCAAAACGCACCATTAACCGACGCGGCGACATGATGCCTCCTCGCTGGTCGTAACAGGCAGCACTATCGGCGGCGCACCGTTTGTTAACACCAGATATTGGCGCGTGCCGTTAATATCCACCGCAATAAGGCGTGTGCGCATATCCAGTGTGAGTGTTTCCGCAATGGTCATCGTTCGGCTTGATGCGCTAGATGTGCGCCGTATGAGCGGCATCCGCCCGGCGCGCTTGTGCCATGCTTTTGCGAGTAAACCGCAGCCCGCTGCTAAGCCCAGCGTAAACAGCAGCGCCATGATAACTTCCAGCGCGTTATACCAGGTGGGTGCATCCCCTGTCATGAGGCCGCCCCATCGTCGGTGCTCGCCGTTGCTTTGGTATAGGCGCTGGCGGCGTGTTTGCTGGGGGTTATGCCCGACATTTGCTGGGTCAGCGCTTCTTTTTGCTCAACCAGTTTATCGGTCAGTTTGTCCAGCGCCACCAGCAAATCCACCACGCGGTTTTTTGCCGCCACTTGGTCTGCGCCCGGCAGATTACCAAGCTTATCGCACAGCTTTTCAATGTGTTTTTGTAAATCCGTAACCGAGCGCAGCTCGCCGCGTTCTGCCGCCTCAACAGCGGCGTCTATCGATGCCGCCGCCGCGCTTAAATCGCCGCTCAGCAGCGCATTCGCTGAATCAGACAGGGTATTTTCCGTCATGCCGTAAGCTCCCGTTACCGCACTTAAAGACCCAGATGCTTAAAAAGCGGTTAACAAATGCTGGCTCAACTCAGAGGTGCGGTAACAGAAAGAAAATATAAAAGTGATTTTAATCAATTTTACCCTTGCTTTATCGGCGTTACCATGGTAAACATAGTGTTACAGACTAAATTATTTTATGCGATTTATTTTTTTACCCCTGTTGTTTCTGATGCTGCTTTACAGCAACGCGCACGCTGGCGGGATGAAGAGTATCGCAACCCCTCTATACCTGAACACAAGCCCCTTTGAATCCAGCAAATACGATCTGACAACCAACGAAAAAAAACGCAGCGTTGAAATGGGCTACACTTTTTGGCAATCTCAAGAAAGCAACCTTAATGCCCGCGCTGGTTTAACCGCCGAAGCTAATGGCGTTAATTACAGATCCAATGGCTATGTCTTAAAGCTGGTTCACAATTTTTAGGGCGCTATAGGGAAATTTTAGCGGGCTTCGTAGCGGCGCTTCGCCTCTTCTAGAGTTCCAACAATAACCATCCCCACCTCGCCGCCCTGCCCCTTTATCTTTTCGCGCAGCACTGCTTGGATTGAATCGATATGCGAGCGGATAAGCTCAATAAATTTATCATCGGGCGGCGTTTGAATCCTAGTGTAATCAAACAAGGATTTCCCTAAAATAGTAATCAATGGATAGCCAAACGTCTCTCCTTGCCCGCGCAAATCATGAGCTATATTATTGATAAGCGTGTAGTATTTCCAATAGTTCTTTGGTTGATCTTTTAGCTCCTCAACGGCGCGCTGTAGTTTTGAAATAGAATCAAGCACCCAATCGGAATAATCCGATTCCATACTGGCCAATTCCATCGACGCAGCGGCCAGCGCCGATTCATCAAATTGACCAGCTTCTGCAGCGCTTCCGCCTAATCCTGCAACGAGGTTTTTCAGCTGGTTCGGCACCGCAATATAATACGCGCTAACTCCTTCTTTAAACGTACCAGGAATTTTACCGCTATGAATAATCTCGATATTTTCTTTGCGGGCAACGCGCCGATTTTCAAATGAAATGGGTTGTTGGTTTCGGCGACGGTCGGGGCCAAAATAATCACGCGTATAAACAAAATTGCGTGGCCGCTCAATTAGCGCCGTTAACTTAGCCGAAATCGAGGCAATCGAAAACGGCTTTACCAGAAACTCATTCGCACCCAGATTGCGCGCCTCGTTTACGGTTTCCATTTCCGATAGCGCGCTCAGCATGACAAACGGCATAAAGCGGTTCGGTGATTCCTTATGCCGCCGAACCCATTTCAACAGCATCGCCCCATCAACCGGCGTCATTTTCCAATCAGCAATAATTAAATCATACCGCTGCACCCCTGTGGGTGAGGAGAGCGCACCGGGAACGGTTGATTTTAAAAAATTAATTGCTTCAGCTCCATCACTGGCTTGGGTTATCGTTAGCACATTAAGGCTGCGCAAAACCCTGGATAACAGTGCGCGGGTAAAGCTGCTGTCATCAACCAGCAGCACTGACATCCGTTCAAGGTCATACACAGCCATACGCGTTAACCAACGATTTCAAAACCAGCAAAGAAATAGGCGATTTCCTGTGCTGCTGCCTCAATGGAATCAGAGCCGTGCACGGAGTTTGCCTCAATGGATTCGGCAAATTCCTTGCGAATAGTGCCGGGGGCTGCGTTGGCGGGGTTTGTTGCGCCCATCAAATCGCGGTTTTTCTGCACCGCATTTTCGCCTTCAAGCACTTGCACAACCACAGGGTTTGAGATCATAAAGCTGACGAGTTCACCAAAAAACGAGCGTTCACGGTGTGCGGCATAAAACGCACCAGCCTGTGCTTCGGTGAGTTGCAGGCGTTTCTGTGCAATGATGCGCAAACCATTGCTTTCAAAAACGGCGTTGATTTTCCCGGTTAAATTGCGGCGCGTCGCATCGGGCTTAATGATGGAAAAAGTGCGCTGAACAGCCATGAATAATATCCTTTATTGTCATTGGGCGTATCCTTGTAAGTGGGACAGCGTGACTTTGCAAGCCCCTAGCACAGCTTCAGCGGATTAATTCCTGATAGATACGCACAAGCCGGGGGATATATGCCTCGATGGTCAAGTTTTCCGCAAAAAAACGCTTGGCCTTGGCGGCCATAGCGGCGCTTCTTGATGGATTCAGTAAGGCTTCGCGCAGCGCTGCTGCCAACGCATCTTCGTCCCCCATCGCAACAAGATACCCCGATTCGCCATCCTTCAAAACCTGTGGCACAGCCCCCACCGGCGTTGACACCACAACAAGACCATATGCCATCGCTTCTAAAATGGACATCGGCAGATTTTCCTGTCGCGATGCCAACACCAAAATGTGCCCGCGTTGTAAAATTTCCTGCGCTGCTTGCGGG
>JAJTHO010000018.1 GCA_021297975.1 Alphaproteobacteria bacterium | reverse complement strand
GCACAACGAGCGCAGTGGAAGACAGCGCCAGCGCGCCGCCGGTCACGATAGAGGCCTCCATGCTCATGTTAAAAGCAAGGCACACCCCAGACAAAACCATGGTTGTTAACAGAACCTGCGCGCTGCCGAGGCCAAAAATCCAGCGCCGCATGACTTTCAAACGCTCAATAGGCAGCTCCAGACCGATGATGAACATCAGGAAGATGACGCCTAAATCCGCGACGGCTTGAATGCGGTCAATGTCATCAACAAGCCCAAAAGCATAAGGGCCAATCAGTGAGCCCGCGACAAGATATCCGAGGACTGGCGAGAGCTTCATTTTTTTGAATAAAGGAGCAATCGTGCTGGCCGCGAGAAGAAACACCAGCGCTTCAACGAGATAGGGGACGGTTATTTTGTCCAACGTTCGCACTCCTTTTTAAGCCTTGTACGGGAGATGAAACAAAACACAAAGATGTTTTGCAATCCCTGCCATTTGTTATTGACTAGATTTTTACCCGCAACCCTTCTAAAACGCTCAAATTATGAACCACACCGCCATTCGTTCGAGCTTTATTGACTATTTCAAAGCGCAGCAACACACCCTCGTTGCGCCCAGCAACATTATTCCGGGCGATGACCCGACGCTGCTGTTCACCAACGCGGGAATGAACCAATTTAAAGACGTGCTGCTTGGCCGGGAAAAGCGCAGCTACACACGCGCGATTTCGGTGCAGCCATGCATGCGGGTGGGCGGCAAGCATAATGACCTTGACGAAGTCGGGCGCGATGGGCGGCATTTGACGTGGTTTGAGATGCTGGGCAACTGGTCGTTTGGTGATTACGGCAAAGAAGGCGCGATTCAGTTCGCTTGGGACTACGTCACCAAACACCTTCAACTCGATACGTCAAAGCTCTATATCTCCGTCTATAAAACTGATGATGAAGCCTATGCGCTGTGGCGCAAGATTGCCGGGTTGCCCGAATCGCAGCTGGTGCGCCTCGGGGACATTGATAAGGGTGATGAGGAAAACTTCTGGTCAATGGGGCCCACGGGGCCTTGCGGGCGCTGTACAGAGCTGTATTACGACCAAGGCGAGGCGCTGTTTGGCCATGACGTTGTGGGCGGTAAAACAGATCGTTTCTTAGAATTCTGGAACCTCGTGTTCATGGAATTTAACCGCGATGAGGCAGGGGCGTTTAATCCCTTGCCGATGCTGTCGGTTGATACCGGCATGGGCTTAGAGCGCATCACCGCGATTTTAGAGGGCAAAAGCAACGTTTTTGACACCTCCCTGTTCGCGCCGTTTATTGACCATGTGGCGCAGCTGTCCGGGCGGAGCCCTACGGGTGAGGCGCAAACAGCCATGCGCGTTTTGGCCGATCATGCGCGGGCGCTGACGTTCTCACTTGCCGATGGCGGCCAGTTTGACCGCGCCGGGCGGGGCTATGTTCTGCGGCGGATTTTGCGTCGGGCGCTTTTGTGGGGGCAAAAACTGGATTTCAAACAGCCGTTTTTGTGCGATTTGGTGGACAAGGTTATCGAGGTTCTGCCGTTTTATCAGCTGGACGGCGCAACCGTTTCTCGCGTGAAAAACGCGATACGCGGGGAAGAAGAAAAATTCTTTGAAACACTCGACAGAGGCATCGTGTTCTTTGGCAAAGCAGCTGACAAAGCCGCGAGCAAACGCATTGATGGCGAGGCCGCGTTTCAACTGCATGACACTTACGGCTTCCCCATAGATTTAACGCGCATTCTGGCCGAAGAGCGCGGTTATACCGTGGATGAGCAGGGGTTCGAAGCGGCGCTGGACGCGCAGCGCGCGCGGTCAGCAGCAGCGGCGGATTTCCATGATAAGGGCGGCTGGACTATTCTGCAAGACGGTGTGCCGGGCGAGTTTGCCGGGCACGGCGCGGCAGCAACAGGCAGCACAAAAGTGCTGCAATACCGTGTGCGCGACGATGGTATCATTGATTTACTCTTGAGCGCGACGCCGTTTTATATTGAGAGCGGCGGCGAGCTCGCGGATTATGGCCAGCTTACCGGCGCAGCAGGTCTCGTGCTGGAGGTGACAGACGTGCGCAAAACCGCGCAGGGCGTGACGCACACAGCAACACTGAAAAGCGGCGCGATAGAGGCGCTTGCGAAAGACAACACGCTTAGTGCTGTGGTGGATACCCAGCGCCGCGCGGATAAAGCGCGCCACCACACCGCAACACACCTGTTGCATGCGGCGCTGCGCGAGATTTTGGGTACATCTGTCAAACAAGCGGGCAGCATGGTGGATGCAAACCGGCTGCGCTTTGATATTTCGTTTGACCGGGCGTTGACGCCGGATGAGCTGAGCACGGTGGAAGCGTGGGTGAACGATCGGGTGCGCCGGGCAACGCCGGTGCGGCACTTGCCGGATATGCCGATGAAAGAGGCGGAGGCTATGGGTGCGCTCGCGTTCTTTGGCGATAAATATGGCGACCGGGTGCGGGTGATTGATGTGCCGGGTAGTAGCGTTGAGCTGTGCGGCGGTAACCATGTGATGAACACAGGCGAAATTGGCCTCGTGCTGATTGTGGCCGAAGAAGCCGTGGGCGCGGGCGTGCGCCGGATTGAGGCCGTGGTGGGCGCAAGCGCAGTGGCGTATGCCCAGGAGCAGCGCGCCAGCCTCCGCAGCCTCGCGCGGCAGCTTTCCGTGCCGCTGCAAGCGGTGCCGGGGCGGATTGAAAAGCTGCAACAGGATATCAAAGACAAAGAAGCGGCGTTGAAAAAAGCGCTGCGCAGCGGCGGCGGGCTGGATACAGCGGCATTGCTCAGCGGCGCTGTGGTGAAAGAAACAGTTCGCCTTGCCGTGATGGATGCAGGCGCAATGGATGCAGAATTCCTGACCAGCGCGGTGGAAAAACTGCGCAGCGATCATCCCGATTTAGTCGTCGTGCTGCTGGCTGATGGCGAGGAAGACAAGGGGCTGGTTATCATTGGTGTCGGTGATGCCGCGATTCAGGCGGGATACAGCGCCGGTAAATTCGCCAAAGACATCGGCGGCGTTCTTGGTGCTGGGGGCGGCGGCAAACCGCCGTTTGCCCGCACGGGCTTTAAGGGAATGAAGGCAGCAGAGGCGCTGCCGAAGGTGCGCGGGGTGCTGGGGATATAGCCGCGCTTAGCGCCCGCGTTCGGGCTGCCGCAGCTGTCCGCTTTGCAACTGAAGCGCGGCGCCGGTCTTTAGAAAGGCGTCATCCGTTTTGATGCGATCTAAAAATTCAGCCTCATTCGCTGCGGTGGTGAGCATGATAACGCATTCCTTAGCCCGCCCCATGCCCACATAAAATGCGCGTGCATCCAGTGTTGGCTGTGTATGCAGCAAAAGAGCGTGCACCGTTGTATCCCCTTGGCTATCCTCAAACGTATCAATAAATCGGGTCTTGTCGTCGATCGGCATGTCGGGAAATTTTTCCCGAAAGGCTTTAATAAGATCTGAATTCAGGCTTTCCGCCATAGCCGCATCGTCGGTTATAATCTTTAGCCAAGCAGCAGGGTCATTTTTCTCAGTGAATAATGTTCTGAATACGTCATGATGCCGGTCGCTCAGCATGTCGTTAAACCATTTCAGCGCAGTTGCTTTCATTGTTTCCGGTGGATGGCCATAATTCAGCGGCGCTGAAAAGCCGACTTCAGCAGCATCGTAGTCAATCGTCTTATACACCGCCAATGCGGCGGCAATATTGGCTTCTCTGTTGAAGTTGGCGGCGTCAAGAAGCGCACCCTTTTGGCGCGCAGCAGTAATAAGCCGATAGCAGGGCACAACCTGATCCAGCCCCAGCATGAATGGATTGGCAAACTGCTGCTCATCACCAGCAAAAACGACAATCAGATGGGGATTTTGTTCTAAGGCGGTGGCTATATTGGCCAAATGCTGCGGCTCACACTGGGTGTATTCATCAACGACTAAAATTGCGAGCTCTGCCCTATCGAGGTTTTCTGGGGAATCGAGACGCGTCGCCTCAATACCCTTTAGTGACCTTTTTAGTGCCGCTTGCGCAGCCGCGGTTTCACCAAAATAGTAAACAGTATAGCCCTCGGCCTGAAGCGAGGCGGCCATCACCGCTGAAACCCTGCCTTTGCCGCTTCCAGAAGGGCCGGAAACGATAGAAAGGCGTGGCCGGGCATCATACCATTGCCTGATGATATGGTATTTTTCCGCGTATTTTTC
>JAJTHO010000135.1 GCA_021297975.1 Alphaproteobacteria bacterium | reverse complement strand
GGGGATTGCTAAATAATAGTAGATTTTTATAATTAGCCGGGTATAAAATCTCCGAAAGAAGGAGAACAACATGCAATGTCCCCACTGCGGCAGCGAGAAGAACTGCAAGAATGGCAAGGTAAATGGCGGAAAGCAACGCTATAAGTGCGGCGGTTGCAGCAGGAATTACACCGAGCACCCGCCAAGAGGGTACCCACTGTCCATTAAGATGCAAGCCATACAACTTTTTCGTGAAGGTATGGGTTTTCGGGCGATTGGGCGCATTCTAAATGTCAGTAATGTAACGGTATTGCTGTGGATTAGACATTTTGGCAGAGAAATACAGCAGTGGTACGATCGGCAAATCTGGCAAGAATACAACAAAGAAATCCCTATCGTTGAGATTGACGAAATTTGGCATTTTTGTGAAAAAAACAGCAGCAAGTCTGGATTTGGTTTGCTATTTGCCGTCAATCCCGAAAGCTCATCGCCTTTGAAGTGGGCGATCGTTCCTCTGAAACGCTAAAGCGACTCTGGGGGCGGCTCCAAGCCTATAAAATTGGACTTTTTTGCACCGATAAATACGCTGCTTACGGTGAGATATTGCCCTGGCAAAAGCTCATGCAATCAAAAGCACATACCCACATCATTGAATCCTTCAATGCCAATGTTCGCCATTATCTTGCACGGTTCCGCAGGCGAACGCGCTGCTATTCAAAGTCCCTCGAGATGATTAAACTTTCTTTGCTCGTTCTTTTTGAAAATCATCTTAATCTATTTATAAATTAGCAGTCCCGAGTTTGCTGCTGGAGAAAAAATGTGTTGAAATTAGTGCGAATGTATGCGATATTAAATTATAAACAGAGGTATAGTGATGAGAATCGATGATATAGTAACAATTCAAGCATGCGTGTTAGAAATGAAAGCTGACTTCAAAAAAATCTGCTATGTAAGTCCAGCAACTGTCCCAGTTAGTAGGATAGGTGCCATTAAACAGATTGTCCCAGAAGCTGAAGTTCATACAAGTGATTTTTTAAAAGGAATAGAATGCATTAGGTTCCCGTACGAAAGTAAAAAAGATTTAAAATTTCAAGTAATTACACCTGAACAATTTCTGTCAGATAATTCAGATAATAGTGAAGAAAAATTCTTTGCTAATATGAGAGCAGAATTAGAGCGGTAAACATAGCTCATGTTGACATAGATAAATTTTTATCCTGTTTGGAAAAAGGTTTAAAAATAATCAATTGCTGTGCCAAATGGAGATACTTTAGCCAGTGCAGCCTCCCGCACGGCAAACTGGCCGCGCACGACAGTATGCACCGGCCAGCCAGTGACCCTAAGCCCGTCATAGGCTGTCCAGCCGACTTTACTGGCAATCCACTTGTTTTCAATCGTCTCACGCCGCGCTAAATCCACAATCGAGAAATCGGCATCATAACCCCGCGCCACGCGGCCTTTCCGCGCCAGGCTATACACCCGCGCCGGGCCCGCCGACAGCACATCCACCAGATGCAGCAGGCTGAGCTTGCCTTGTGCAACGAAATGCAGCATCAGCGGCAACAGCGTCTGCACGCCGGTCAGCCCGGAATGCGAGGCGGGATAAACATGCGCTTTTTCCTCATGGGTGTGCGGCGCGTGGTCTGAGGCGATAACATCCACCAGCCCTTGGCGCAGCGCCGCCCACAACGCGTCCTGATGGCGCTGCTCGCGAATCGGCGGGTTCATTTGCGCATAGGTTCCCAGGCGCTCATAGCATTCCGGCGCGCTGAAAAACAAATGCTGCGGCAGGATTTCAACCGTGGCGATATCTTTATGGTGTTCTAAAAAGGCCATTTCTTCGGCGGTGGTGATGTGGAGAACATGCACCCGTTTGTGATAGCGCCGAGCAGCGGCAATCAGGCGCTGTGTCGCCTTTAAACACACCTCCTCATCCCGCCAGACGGGATGCGCGCGCGGGTGGGCGGCGGCTTCCGCCAAGTGTTTACGCTCCAGCAGACGCGGTTCATCCTCCGCGTGCACCGCGCAGCGGCGGTTAATATGCCGCATCACGGTATCGAGTGTTGTATCATCGGGCACAAGAAGCGAGCCAGTGCTGCTGCCCATGAAAATCTTAACGCCGACGCAGCCCGGCAGGCGCTCCAGCGTCCCTAAGAGTTCAGCATTTTCCGCTGCCGCCCCCATAAAAAAGCCATAGTCACACCAGGTTCGGCCTTCGGCGCGCTGCATTTTATAGGCCAGCGCCTCAGGGGTCAACGTGGACGGCCTAGTATTAGGCATCTCCAGAATGCTGGTAACACCGCCTAAAACGGCGCCGCGCGTGCCGCTTTCAAGGTCTTCTTTATATTCCGAACCCGGTTCACGAAAATGAACTTGCGAGTCAATCACACCGGGCAGCACGGTCAGACCCTTCAGATTCACGCGTTCCGCAGCGGGCGCTGCGCCAAGGTTGCCGATGGCTGCAATTCGGCCATTGCGAACCCCGATATCAATTTGAGTAACCCCGCCCGGCAAAACCACATCGCCGCTGTGGAAGACTGTGTCAAAAGCTTGTGTCATGTTCAATGTGCCTCAAGAGAATTTAGCTAAGATTCGGTCTTTCCATTCTTCAACGCGCGATAAGCCGGGGCTGCGCATCTTACCCTTTTTTAGAACATCGCTGTAAAAATGTCTATATTGCTGCACAACAAGCTCGGCGGTATAGTCGCGTTGAAAGTGCTTGTAGCCATTTTCAATAAGTTTCTCACGCAGCGCAGCGTCGCTATTAAGGCGTTTCACGGCGCGCACCAGCGCATCCACATCATCCACCGGAAAAAGCAGCGCGTCTACCTCATGCCCGGCGGCAACACGCGGCGCGGAGGCATTGCTGATAATCAGCGGCTTTTGCAGCGCCCATGCCTCAACAGGAATCAGGCCAAACGGCTCATGCCGCGACGGGACAACGATGGTATCCGCCGCCGCAAACAGCGAGGCCTTCTCATCCTGCCACGGCAGATAGCGCACGCGGCTATCCACTCCCAGTTGCAGGGCGAAATCATGGAGTTCTTCTTCCACTTCGCCGCTACCCACCAGCCATAAATAATGATCCGGCAACTGCGCCAAGGCCTGCAGCGCCACATCAAAGGCGTTGTAGGCGTGCATCACCCCTAAAGCGAGCAGTAGGGGGGCATGCTCCGGAGTGGTGTATTGGCTGCGCGGGACGGGCGAGGCTTTTTCATCGCGGGCAAAAGGGCGAAGATGATGAATGCGTTCCGGCGGCCAGCCTTGTTCGATAATGGACTGAACAATGCCGCGCGTCAGGCCAACGAGATGATCGCAATGACGGAAAAATTCTAAATTCTGATAGCCGCGCAGCCAGCCCACATGGATATAATTGCCGCGCGGGAGGCTATCGGTGGCCTGGTGCATCCAGGTTTGCACAATATCCGGTTGAAAACTGTGTAGTGCCTCATTAATTGCGGCTTTAAGTGTCTGGATATTATAGGCATTTCGGGGAATTTCGGTGAGTGAGACCCCGCCGCGTATAAGGATGCCGCGCAGACTTTCATCTTCAAGGAGAACCACATGCTGGTGTTGTCCGGCGTGTTGCAGCGCCACGCAAAGCTGAGCAAAATAGCTTTCAACCCCGCCGTGTTGCGGATTGGCCATGATATGCAGGACTTTGGGCATATTGAAGTATCTAGCTCCAATACCGTTTTAACACCAGCCTCAATTCAAATCTTTGAGCGTATCACGCAGTTTATCGGCATTGGGGTTGCTGAATTTCTGGTCAATGAGGATGGGGTAGAGCGCCGCTGGCTCACCGTAAAACACGCGGGCAATATCAGGGCGCGCCTCAATAACTGCGCCTTCTAAGGTTAAGCCGGCATATAAACCCGACGATTTGGCATAGGTAATATAGTCTGCATTAGTCGTCAGCCCTTTTGCGCCGCCAATATCACCGCCAAGATTCGCAACCGCAACACCAGCATTCCCGCCAAAGCGCACTTGGTTGTTGATAATCGCGGATAGTCCCTCATTGGTGCGCACAAAGATAATCACTTCCGCACCGGAAAAGCCGATTTGGAGACCAGCGGAGATGCTGCCTAAATTCACAAAGCCAGGATAGCTCCAGTTACCGCTAGCGTCTTTTGCCATAATCACGCCCGTGCCGCCCGATCCGCCGACAAAAAAGCCGCCGCGATAAAAATTGGGGATAATAATAACAGCGCGGCTTTGCGCCAGCATGGAGCGCGCATCACTGAAACGGTCACCGCCAAACAGTTTACGAACAGACAGTTCTGCATCTAACATCAGATCGTTAGCCACGTTGCTGTTGGCGTGGGCGGGGGGTAGCGCCAGAAAGCTGAGAAGAAAAAGAATTAAAAAACGCATCACACACTCCAGTTTTATGCTTGCATAGCGCCGCGGCGAAGGTTTGTATAGAGGGATGCACAGTACGTTTGATGAAATTCATGCGGTTTTATCCCGTTATACTCTTCCAGCCCTACACACGACAGCGAGTTCCGAGGCTTGGCTGGCCGCGCATCAGCGCCAATCTGGTTTATTGATACACCCACGCCTTGCCGTGTATTCGGGACGCAAAGATAGCGTTTTTGCCGCCAATTACCAAAATGAAGCAGGCGAGGTAGCAACGCTCTGTGCCAGCAGCGATGCGGACTTGCGTTTCTATGAATTGGCAGAAGGCTATCAGGATGCGGGTTCTGGTGAGGCAGCCGCCGCAACAACGCTGTGTTACGGTATGGTCGCGGTCGAACCTGGGGTGGATATCTTGCTTGTTTGCGGTGATAACCGTTTCGATGTGGAAATCGCTAAGAAGGCGGCCTCACATTGCGCCGGAATCGATGCGGAACAGGTGTTGCCGTTTTTATTGAAATTACAAGATGCGGCGCTTTTTGCCTGTGTTGGCGCGTTGATGGCGGCGGGGTTTGCACGTATTCCGGTCTTGGCAGAGGGCGTTACCGCGCAATTAGCCGCAGCGGTGCTGAATGCGCTCCAGCCAGGCGGCGCCTCACACATCGGCTTTGTGAACCCGCTGCTCCCTGTGTTAGCCGCTGCGCCGCAGTGGTCATTTCCCGGCAAGCCGCCCGGTTACGCCGCGCTGCTTGCTTTACAAGAAGTACAGCTTCTTGCGGCAGAGCGTTACGCGGGATTAGGCTCAAGCGGCGTTGGTGATTGAGGGGCTGAGCTGCTAGGCACAGAGGTTTTCCCGGCGGCCTTTTGTTTCTTGAGTGGGCGCTGCGTCGTATCGCTGCGATCAATGGGTTTGCCTGCCAGTAAGTCGTTAATCTCATCACCCGATAGTGTTTCGTATTCCAGCAAAGCCTGTGCCAGCGTCTCTAAATCCGCCCGCTTACGGTTTAGAATATCCGTTGCGGCTTTGTAGGCTGTTTCCACAATGAGGCGAATTTCGCTGTCAACGAGTTGTGTTGTGGCATCCGACAGCGGTTTTTGCTGTGATGCGCCATAACCCAAGTAACTCTCTTGCGTTTCGCTGTAATTGAGGGGGCCCAGCTTATCGCTCATACCCCATTCGGTAACCATACGGCGCGCCATGGTGGTGGCCATTTTAATGTCGGAGGAGGCGCCCGTCGTCACCTTTTCCGCCCCGAAAATCATTTCTTCGGCAATGCGTCCGCCCATGGCAACGGCAAGATCGTGTTCCAGTTTAACCTTAGAGGTGGAATACCGATCACCTTCCGGCAGGCGCATCACCATGCCCAGTGCGCGGCCACGCGGGATGATGGTTGCCTTGTGCACCGGGTCTGATTCACTGCAGTTCAGGGCGACAATCGCATGTCCGGCTTCGTGATAAGCCGTCAACTTTTTCTCATCATCCGACATCGCCATGCTGCGCCGTTCTGCGCCCATCATGACTTTGTCTTTGGCGTTTTCTAAATCTTGCATGGTAACCGAGCGGCGGTTTTTGCGCGCAGCCAGCAAGGCGGCTTCGTTGACAAGGTTGGCAAGGTCAGCGCCCGAAAAGCCCGGTGTACCGCGCGCAATGGTTTTCGCGTTCACATCATCCGACAGCGGCACTTTTTTCATGTGCACGCGAAGGATTTTTTCGCGCCCCACCACATCAGGATTCGGCACGACCACCTGCCGGTCAAAACGACCGGGGCGGAGTAGGGCAGGGTCAAGCACATCCGGGCGGTTCGTTGCCGCAATCAGGATAACACCTTCGTTGGCTTCAAAGCCGTCCATCTCAACCAGCAACTGGTTCAGTGTTTGTTCGCGCTCGTCATTGCCGCCGCCAACACCCGCACCCCGGCTGCGGCCAACGGCATCAATTTCATCGATAAAGATAATGCAGGGGGCATTTTTCTTACCCTGTTCAAACATATCACGCACCCGTGAGGCGCCGACCCCAACAAACATTTCAACAAAGTCCGAACCGGAAATCGTGAAAAACGGCACGTTGGCTTCTCCGGCAATCGAGCGCGCCAGCAAGGTTTTCCCCGTTCCCGGCGGGCCCACCAGCAGCACGCCTTTCGGGATTTTACCGCCCAGACGGGTGAATTTTTGCGGGTCTTTCAGGAATTCGACAATTTCTTGCAGTTCTGATTTTGCCTCGTCAATACCGGCGACATCTTCAAAGGTAATGCGGCCGGTTTTTTCGGTGAGCATCTTTGCCCGGCTTTTGCCAAAGCTCATCGCTTTCCCGCCGCCCGATTGCATCTGCCGCATAAAGAAAATCCATACGCCGATAAACAGCAGCATCGGGAACCAGGATACCAGCACACCAAACAAGCCCTTTGGCTCGTCTTCAGTCGGGCGGGCTTTAATGCGCACGTTGGCGGCCTCTAACTTTTCAACAAGGCGCTTATCGCCGGGGTCATAGGTTACAAAGCGTGTTCC
>JAJTHO010000155.1 GCA_021297975.1 Alphaproteobacteria bacterium | reverse complement strand
ATCGACCGGGCGCGGCCATCGCATATCATCGGTTCTGGGGTTATCGAAGAGGTTGCGGCTCTTGTGAAAGAGCACGAGGTTACCCTTATTGTCATGGACGGCGCGGTATCGCCGATTCAACAGCGCAATCTAGAGCGCGATATTGGCGCAAAAGTTATCGATCGCACCGGGCTTATTTTAGAAATTTTTGGCGCGCGGGCGTTGACCCATGAGGGGCAACTTCAAGTGGAGCTTGCGGCGCTGACCTATCAAAAAGGCCGCCTTGTGCGGTCTTGGACACACCTAGAGCGCCAGCGCGGCGGCTTTGGCTTTATGGGCGGGCCCGGTGAATCGCAGTTAGAGATTGACCGCCGCTTGATTCAAGGACGCATCGAACGGCTTGAAAAAGACCTTGCAAACGTGCGGCGAACGCGCGGTCTGCATCGCCGGAAACGGGCGGATGTGCCCTATCCCGTGGTGGCGCTGGTGGGCTACACCAACGCCGGGAAATCCACGCTGTTTAACCGTTTGTCCGGCGCGGATGTGCTGGTGAAAGACATGCTGTTCGCAACTCTAGACCCAACGGTGCGGGCGATAAAGCTGGCGAATGGCCAGACGGTGATGCTGTCGGATACGGTTGGGTTTATCAGCGATTTACCGACCCTTCTGGTTGCTGCCTTTCGCGCCACGCTCGAAGAAGTTTTATCCGCGGATATCATTGTGCATGTGCGCGATATTTCGCATCCGGAAACTGAGCGGCAGAAAACCGATGTGCTGCATGTTTTAAGCGCCATCGGCCTTGATGAGGCGGATTTAGAGCAAAAAGTTGTTGAGGTGTGGAACAAGGTTGATTTGCTACCCGAAGAACCGTTCCCTGATAACGGCGTTGTCTGCGTTTCCGCGCTTACAGGTCACGGGATGGACGGTTTGCTGCGCCGTCTTGCGCGCCAGCACACTGCATCGTGGCGGCATTACAGTGTCACGCTGCCACTGGAAGACGGCGCGGCGCGGGCATGGCTGCATGAACACGGCGATGTGCTGCGCGGCGGCGATGAGGAGCAGGTGCATGTGAAGATGCAGGAGGCGAATGCGGCGCGGTTCACTAAGAGATTCACAGAATACGCGTTACAACCGGGCGAGTTTTAACCCCGTTAACGTTGCTTGCCGGTTAAACTCTCATACCGCTGCAGTATCAATTCTCTAAGTCCCTCTATCCCCATTTTTTCATCAGAGGACGTCACAAAAACCTCAGGAAACGCCGCTGCAAATTTTTTCAAGCCGTCCTGCGTTTTCTTAAGCATCGCCGGTCTTTCCGCCGCTTTCAGCGCATCAATTTTCGTTAAAACCACGACAAACGGCACGCCATAATTTTCCAAAAATTCAAAAAACGCTGTGTCGTTTTCTTTAATCCCATGCCGTCCATCAACAAGGGATAAAACCATGGCCAGTTGCCGCCGCCCTTTAAGGTACGTGCCGATGAGATTATCCCATTCGTTGCGTGTTGCCTTGCTGACCCGCGCATGGCCGTAACCCGGCAAATCAACGAGGAAAATTTTGGTGTCCTCAATCTCTGCGCCGCCGAGGCTATAATAATTGAGCTGTTTTGTCTGTCCGGGATTTTTGGAAATTCGCGCCAGGCTGTGGCGCCCGACAAGGGCGTTGAGCAGGCTTGATTTGCCCACGTTTGACCGGCCGCAAAAGGCGAATTCAGGGATTTTTCCGGGCGGAAGCTGGGCATCATCGGTGATGCCAAGGCGGAAGGTGGCGGTTTGGAACATTAAGCTTTTTTATCAACCATCCGCTTAATCATCAACTGTTGCGCTGCCGATAAGACGTTGTTAAACGCCCAGTAAACGGCCAACCCGGCGGGCATATGGGAGGTGATATACATAAATATCCACGGCATAAAGGCAAACATGCTTTTTTGCACAGGGTCTGTCGGCGGCGGGTTGAGTTTTTGTGAGCCCCACATGGTAACGCCGACCAGAATTGGCCACACACCAATCAGTAAGAACGACGGCACATCCCAAGGAATCAAACCAAACAGGTTGAAAATTGAGGTCGGGTCTGGTTGCGCCAAATCCACAATCCAACCAAAAAACGGCGCGTGGCGCATCTCGATGGAAACAAGCAACACTTTATACAGCGAAAAGAACACCGGAATTTGCAGCAAGATAGGCAAACAGCCGGCAACTGGGTTGACCTTTTCTTTTTTATACAGCTCCATCATGGCTTTTTGCAGCGCGGCTTTGTCATCCTTGTGCCGCTCTTGCATGGCTTTCATATGCGGCTGCAAGTCTTTCATTTTATTAAGTGCCACGAATGATTTATGAGCCAGCGGGCCCATGATAATCCGCACGCACAGGGTAAGCATCATGATGGCAATGCCAAAATTGCCGAAGAGATTATAGAAATAATGCAGCACATAAAACATTGGTTTGGTTAGGAAATAAAACCAGCCAAAATCAATCGCGCGGTCGAAAAGATGCAGGCCTTGCTCATCGCGATACTGGTCAAGCACCTCCACTTCTTTTGCGCCCGCGAAAATGCGGGTCACGCTGGTGATGGTTTCGCCGGGCGTTAAGGCTTGCGCCTCCCCAAGGCTGTCCACTTGAAAGGCGGGCGTGGGCGCAATGCGGGCATCGGCCTTAAACGTAAACGCCGTGCGGGTTTCGGCAGGCGGAATCAGCGCGACCAGCCAATAATGATCGGAAAAACCAACCCAACCGCCGGTGCTGCTAAAGCTGCCCTGACCAGTTTCAAGCAAGGTACTGGCGCTTAGTTCTTTTAACTGTTTATCAAAAACGCCGAGGGGGCCTTCAAACACGTTTTGCGTCTGGCCTTTTGGGGAAAAAGCCGCGGTGCGGTAGGATAGCGAATACGGCAGCAAGGAAGCAATGTTTGCGCCGGCGTTGCGCACGCGTTGCGTTACTGTTAGGAGGTAATCTTTATCCAATTGCCACTCTTGTTCAAACACAAGCCCTGCGCCGTTATCCCATGACAAGGTGACGGGCTGACCCGGGCTTAGCTGCGGCGCGGAGGCTGTCCAGACCGTGTTTCCATCGGGCGCGCCGGTTGTGTTTGCGCCCGCCAGCCAACCGACTTGGGTGTAGTAGGCATTTTCGGTGCGCTGCGGCGCCAGCAGAATAACGCGGTCATCATCGCGGCCATTACGGCCATATTTGGTCAGCAATAAGTCATCCAGTTTTGCACCGGTGAGGTTGATACTGCCGATAAGTTTTTCAGACGCAATCGTGACCCGCGCACCGCTTGTGAGGGCGGCATCACGCGTTATGATGGTTTGTGCATTATTGTTCGCTGCGGCATTTTTTTGCTGTGTCCCAAAAGCGGCAGCGGGTGGCTGTCCCATGGCGGCGGCTGCCTTGGCGCGCTCAAGCTGAGCGACGCGCTGCGCCTCAAGCTGTGGGCGTTCATAAAAATAATGGAAGCCGAGCAGAATCGTTAAAGATAGCGCAATTGCAAAAACCAGGCGGTTTTGGTCGCTAAGGACGGGCGGCGTTGAGGGCACAATAGGTTTCTTTCGTT
>JAJTHO010000142.1 GCA_021297975.1 Alphaproteobacteria bacterium | reverse complement strand
TGTCGTTGAGGGGCGCTGTAAAGCGGCGTTAGTGAACACTTACTATCTAGCGCAGATGCGCGCTCGCCCGGACGGCACCGATGTTTCAACCATTAAAGTGCTGTTCCCGAATCAGGGTAATCGCGGCACGCATGTTAATATCAGCGGCGCAGGCGTTGTGAAAACGTCTGATAACAAAAAGGGTGCTGAACAGTTTGTGGCGTTTTTGCTTAATGCGGAATCGCAAGGCCTGGTTACAAATGAGAACTTTGAATACCCGGTCTTGGCCAGTGTGAAGACGCCCGATGCGCTGAAAGACTTGGTTGGTTTTAAAGCCGATACGGCGGCGTTGCCGAAATTGGGCGCGCTTATCCCTGAGGCGCTCAAAATTGCGGATCAGGGCGGCTGGAAATAAGCTGTTTTTACTACGCTATCGTCTTTACTCAGAACCGCTGGATTAATCTCCAGCGGTTCTTTTGCGTTACACAGCCGCTTTGAGCAGCGCGCGCGCTTTGTTTTCAGTTTCCTGTAATTCGGCTTCTGGATCGCTGTCGAGGACTATCCCTGCGCCGGCTTGGATAGTGAGCGTTCCCTTACTGAGGAGCGCGGTGCGGAGGGCGATGCAGGTGTCGGCCTCTCCGGTTGCCCCAAGATAGCCAATCGCGCCGCCGTAAAAACTGCGGCGTACGGGTTCCAGCTCATCGATAATCTGACAGGCGCGAATTTTCGGCGCGCCGGAAACGGTTCCCGCCGGAAAGCCCGCCAGAATGGCATCGAGGGCATCTTTTTCCGGATGTAGTTTGCCCTCAACGGTTGAGCTGATGTGCATCACGTGGGAATAGCGTTCGATAACGAATTGCGCGGACGCTGTGACTGTACCCGGTGCAGCGACACGCCCCACATCATTGCGGCCTAAATCAAGCAGCATCAGGTGTTCGGCGCGTTCTTTGGCATCATCTAACAGTTCATGTTCAAGTGCAAGGTCTGCCGCCGCATCCGCGCCGCGCGGGCGCGTTCCGGCCAGCGGGCGCAAGGTTACAACCCCATCCCGCACCCGCACCAGAATTTCCGGCGACGAGCCACTAATCGCATAGCCGGGAAACTGTAGGAAAAACAAAAACGGTGACGGATTGAGACGGCGCAAGGCGCGGTAAAATTGAAACGGCGGCGGCGTATATCCTTGGGTAAAACGGCGGGAAAGAACGACTTGGAAGATGTCGCCTGCTTTGATGTAGTCTTTTGCTTTTGCAATAATGGACTTAAAGCCCGCGCTGTCGAGATTGGCCGTTGCGGTTGTAGCGGGTTGGGGCTGAAGGGCATGCGCGGCGTTGTTGAGCGGTTCGGCCAAACGCTGCGCCGCCGCATCAAGACGCGCTAAAGCCGCTGTATGGGCGGCATCGACGCTGATATTTTTTTCAGGATACACCGGCGTTGCCAGCAGCAATGTGTCTTGAATGGTATCATAAATCGCCAGCATTCTGGGGCGAATCATCACGGCATCATGAATGCCGAGGGGATCGGGGTTGGCATCGGGAATGCTCGGCTCCAACCAGCGCACGGCGCTGTACCCCAAATAGCCAAAAAGACCGGAGGCCATGGGCGGCAAGCCCGGGGGCACATCAAAGCGGCTTTCTGCCCACAGTGCGCGCAAGGATTCCAGCGGCGGTAAGGATTGCGGCGTATCATTTAGATAGGCTTTGCCGTCTGTAACGCGCCAGACAACATCCGGATTCCAGCCTAAGAATGAATAGCGCCCGCGCGTTTGTCCGCCTTCGACGGATTCAAAAAGAAAGCTATAGGGCTGGGCGGCGCAGAGTTTGAGATAGAGACCAACGGGGGTGTCTAAATCGGCGGCTAGGCGGCGGGTCAGCAGCTGAGCTTTGCCGGAAGTATAGAGCGCGGGGTTGAATGTTTCAGGGGATTGCATAAGGCTAACCCTTTGCATCAAGGTGCGTCATTCCGAGCACAACAAAACCGGTAGGTTTTGTGTCGTCGAGGAATCTTTTATAAGCAAAAAGGAGATCCCTCCATGCGGTTGCTGACGCAACCTTAGTCGGGATGACGACAGTATTCAGCACAGTTATTCCTGCCCCATCAGCCGCGCAATAGCCGCATCGTTGCGAACAACTGGTGTGCGCATTTTAAGCGAGGCAGTCAGCTGGTCTAAGATATCACTGCGCAAATCCGCTGACATCCCCTCTTGCGGTGTGCCATCAACAGCCGCCGGATAACGAACATCCGTGAGGCAGGCAACGGTGACAACGCCGCCCGCATCATCGCTCGCGCAGGTGTTTTTGCTCAGCGATAAAAGTTGCTGCCGTAGGCCGGGAGCAAGCTCTTTGGTGTCTTCGACTTTAGCACGCAGCAGTGTCAAACTCTTAGGCGCGTTGAATCCTGCTGCGCTAGCGGCATCAATGAGCGGTTTTGATTTAGCCGATTCAATGACCTGCTGCGCTTTATCAAGGCCAGCTTGCCGGGCACGATCAGCCGCAACCGCTTTTTTTACAGCGTCCGCAACCTCAGCAAACGGGCGCGGCGCGGCGGGGGTGATGTTTTTAACGGTGAAATAGAGATAGTCGTTGCCGCCGGCCAGTTCTTGCAGGCCGCTATTTTCATCGGTAACGGCATTGAAAATCGCTGTGCTAAGCCCTGGGTTCTGGGCTAAAAGAGCGTCTGTTGAGCCATCAGGTAATGTGCCATCACGGGCAATTTCTGTCCAGCGTTGCAGGGGTATCTCTGCGGCTGTTGCCGCCTGAGCAAAGCTTTGGCCATCCTCAATGGCTTTTTCAAACTGTTCGGATTGCTGAACAAGTTTTTGATAGCCAGCCTCAACAGCAAGGCGCTCACGCAGCGCCGGCGCAGCCTCGGCTAAAGATGGAATCTTTTCTGCCGTTGCAGTCTTTACATAAAAAACATGATGTCCCAATTGGGATTCTATAGCACCCACGACAGAACCAGCGGTGACGCCATTTTCAAACAAGGCTGCCGCTAAAGTTTCGGGTAAATCATCGGGGGTGCGCTTGCCTAAATCACTCCAGTTGCTTTTATAGGTTGTTTTGGAAAGCGTTGCCCAAGAGCCATTTTCTAGTGCTTTTTTTGCAGCATCAGCCTGTTCTTTATCGGAAAAAAGCCATTGTTCGACGGTGCGGGTTGCTTTGGTTGTAAGCTCGGCTTTGCGTGCGTCATAGGCGGCGCTCACGTCAGCGTCGGTTATTCCTGCTGCGTTAGGTGTGTTACCAAACACAACATAAGAAACAGTACGCCGCTCTGGGGCGAGGAAGCGCGTGCGGTTTGCATTGTAATAGGTTGTTGCGTCATCATCGCTGATGCTATCCACCGCCGGGGGTGTTAATGCCAAAGTTGTGTATGAAATTTGCCGCTCTTCTGCATCATGGGCGCGAAGCAGTTTTAGGCCGCTGGGCGGCAATTCAGAGATACCTTCTAGGGCTTGGCTTAAATAATCTACGGGTAAACCCTCACGAATAGAGGCGGCAAATCGCGCCTCACTAAGACCGGCTCTGGACAGAAGTTCATTGTATTTCGATTTGTCAAAGATGCCCGCTGTTTGGAATTCCGGCATGGCGGCAATCTCATTCACTATCACTTTATCGGTGATTATAAGCCCTAAGTCCTCCGTGTATTGCGACACGATAGCCTGTTCGACTTTTTGATCGAGAATAGTGTTTACCAGGCGCTGGCGCAGAACATCTGTGGGGATGCCAGCGCTGATAAGCTGCTGGAGGCGCGCGAGTTGATTGCGGTAAATCTCGTTAACGCTGTCTGTGGTGATGGTTTTTTCCCCAACAACGGCCACAACATCAAGAGGCACACGGTTATGCAGTAAGGAATCCGAGCCGGTTACAACCACCGCCCCGGCGATTAAAACCAGCAACCCCTTGGCAACAACGCCTGTCGTTCTGTCGCGTAAAAACTGTATCATGTTGCGTTTTGCTCCCCACACTTGCTATGGAATGTGGCTTTAACAGGTGCGCGAGGCAAGCAGATTTATGAACACACGGCCGCTCATTGCAGGAAATTGGAAAATGCACGGGCTTTTAACCGAAACATCGGGCATTATAAAGACATTAGAACAGGCATTAGCAGAAGCGCCGTTGCCGGGCGTTGATATTGCTGTTTTTCCGCCGTTTACAGCGCTGTCTGAGGTCTCATCGTTGCTCCGTAAAAGCAGCATCGCCCATGGCGGCCAGGATTGCCACGCAGAGCCAAAGGGCGCGTTCACGGGGGATATCAGCGCCGGAATGCTGGCGGAACTCGGGTGTCAGTATGTCTTGGTCGGCCATTCCGAACGTCGGCAGTATCACGGGGAAGATGATGCGCTGTTGAAACGAAAAGTGGCGGCGGCGCAGATAAATAATCTTGTGCCTATAGTGTGCGT
>JAJTHO010000130.1 GCA_021297975.1 Alphaproteobacteria bacterium | reverse complement strand
GTTTCCTTCGCAGACTCTTCCGCGTGTTTTCAACATCGCGGCTACTTCTCTCGCCGCGGTATTGTCGGCTAGTGCCATTCGTTCGGCTAGCGCCCGAAGCTCACGTTGTGTGGGATTCCATCCAACACGTTGTCTATTAATAGAGTTTGTGCACGGGTATACATTAGCTTCAACTATTTTATCATAATTACCATATGCACTAAGCTGCCACGAATAGTCATGAGGACGATAGTTTGGAAGTTCAGTACCAAGATTCGATACACTTGATGCGATTACCTTACAGTTATTATCTATCCAAGTATATGTTTTGATTTTTGAACGAATCGTACCTACGCAATTTCTTACATCACTATTTTGGATAGGATCCATATCCTGATAATAATAGGTGAAAAAATAATCATCGCTGAAAGGATGCCCCGTACCGAAATTTGTGTAACTATTCCAAGTGTTACGCAAGCATGCAGGTGCGTCGCCACTAATGTTTCCCATACCAGGATAGCTATGTCTAAATTCTATTTTATACACATCACACCCCACCGGTTTCGGCGCAGGCGGGCAACTCAGACTACAGGTTTTGGTTTTAAAGGTGCTGGTGTTGCAGCTCGATTCGGTGACAGTTCCCGATACACCATAGGTGTAGGTTTGATCATACATCCCCGCCGGGCAGGCGGACTGATTACAACTTAATTCCGGAAACGCTCCCGGGCGGCAGGGTGGCGGTGCATCAGCGCTGCAGACACTGAGGGTGGTATAGCCGCTGGCGGGCGTCACGGCGCAGGCTTTGGCAACCGGGTTCACATCGGCCAGCCCCATCGCCGCAGCCAAGGTGCCGGCAACGGCGGCCTGCGCGGTGCCGTTAAAGCCGCCGGAAACATTGAAATTGAGCGTTAAAGTCGCGCCGGGATAATTAGACCGAAAAATATTTTGCCCTGAGGACAGCGCCTGGTCATAGGCATCGGGCGCGTTACCGCCGTTTTCAACCAACTGCGTGGCGTAGGTGCGCGCCGCCGAGATAACGGCGGTGTCCACCGCTTGTTGCAGCTGTCCTTTTGAGTGGGACACCCGCGCTAAATCCAGCGCAACCGCCATGGCCGCCACCAGCGGCACAAGCACAAGTGCAACAATAAGCGTGGTCATGCCGCGCTTATCAGGGAAAAGAGAAACGAAGTCGCGGAGGTTGGAAGAAAAAGGCATCATAATAAACTCCACATACTACAAATACTATATACATTTAAAGTAGCAAGGAAAGTGTTAAAAAAGGGTTAACGCTGTTAGCGAGGAAAATACTAAAGCCCCAGCATCTGGCGTGGATCAAACCGTATAGTAAAGCTGCGCCACTCGTTGAACTTACCCTCGGGCAGCTTTAGAGGCGTACAGCGCGGGCTGTAGATAGCGCGAAGGGCGCTTTCGCTGGCGGCCTGCCAATAGAGGCTAGGGTTTTTAGGTGCATCAATAACAGTTGCCGTGCGCACGGTGCGGTCGGCGTTCATCGCAACGCGGAGGGTAACAACCAGCTCATCCGCCGCCTTTGCCCCAGCGGGAAAATTCCAGCAGCGGCTGATTTGTTGTTTGAGCGCATCCATCTCGCTGCCGGTGATTTTCGCGCCTAAATCTTCGGCCATTGCGCCCGTTGTTGCGACCGCGCCCTGTTTCGGCTGCTCAGCCTGTTTGGCGGCGGGCGCAGTGGGCTGCGGCCGAGTCTTTTCAACGTTCTTTAGAATGCTGGTGGCAAAATCATCCACCGTTTGTTTAGCCTCCGGCTTAGGGGCTGGTTTCGGCGGTTCAGGTGTTTTGACCGGTTGCGGCTTAACCTCTGGCTTCGGCGCAGGTTTAGGCTGCTCAATCGGCTTGGCCGGGGCAGGTGGCGGCGGTGTGGGTTTCACAGGTTCGGGTTTCGGCGGCGGCGGTTTAACGGCTTCGGGTTTGGTTTGGGGTGGCGGCGTTTTTTGCTCAACGGGCGGCGGCTTTAACTGCTCTTTTGGTTTATCCTTCGGTTCTTCACGCGGTTTTTCAACTTTGGGCTGTTCAACGGGCTTTTTACTGGCGGCCTGCTCCGGGCTGCGCTCTGGCGCTGTGGAGCGGGCGGATAATTCGGCGGCGCTGATAACTTGAATCGGAATGGTGTCGGGGAGAGGCCGCTTAGGTTCGGGAAGGCCAAACAGCACCAGCACGAGCAGCAGCCCATGTAGGCCGAATGACACCAAAAAGCTGGACTCTTCCGGGGTGAGCCGGGCGGTTAGAATCTCGGCGAGAGCCTTAGCGCGGTTCATCGAGCGCGTCCGTCACCAGCGCTACCTTGCTGTACCCAGCGTTGTTTATCGCGCCCATGAGTTCCATGACCTGACCATAGCTGAGCCGCTTATCCGCACGAATATAGATAACGGAATCCTCTTTGGCGGCAGTAACAGCTTGCAGTTTTTCAAGCAATTTTTCCCGGGGGATGAGGTTTTCGCCGATAAAAATCTCGCCTTTGCTGTTGAGTGAGAGCACCAGCGGCTCTTCGTCGTTTTTGATAGGCGCGGCGCTTGTTTGCGGCAATTCGACATCAACGCCCACCGTCATGAGCGGCGCTGCCACCATGAAAATCACCAGCAGCACCAGAACCACGTCCACAAACGGCGTGATGTTGATATCAGCATCTGCATGGCGGATAGAACCGCGGCGTCGTTTGCGCGATAAACTGGTCATGGCCATGGTTTACGCTCCGGGCTGGCGCAGGAGTGCGGTCATGACTTCGTCGCTAAAGCTTTCAAGCTTGGCGGAATATTGTTCCAAACGGCTAGTCAGACGATTATAGGCGATACCCGCCGGGATGGCAGCAACAAGACCAATGGCGGTTGCCAGCAAGGCCTCTGCCAGGCCGGGCCCCACGACAGCAATCGAGGCATTCTTAGAGCCGGAAATGGCGATAAAGCTGTTCATAATACCCCACACCGTGCCGAACAGCCCAATAAACGGGGCGGAGGAGCCAGTAATCGCCAGGAACGACAGTGATTTTTGCATGGTGTCGAGTTCGCGTGAAATAGTGACGCGCATGACCCGCTCAACCCGCTCCATCCAGGTGTTGTGGTTGGTGTGTTTCCCCAGCGCCCATTCCTTCATGGCCGAGCAAAACACCGCGCCTTGTGGTTCCTTCGGTTTGTTGTTGAGCTGCTGATACAGTATATCGAGAGAGGGGGTGTTCCAGAAGGCCTCGGTAAAGGCGGCTGAATCGCTTTCAACCCGGCGCATGAGGCGCACTTTTTGTATCACCACCGACCATGTGTAAATCGACATACCCAAGAGCGTCAGCATCACGGATTTAACAATCCAATCGGCCATTAAAAATAAATCTAACGGGGATAGGGTCGCAGTTGCGGTAGATAACGCGGCTTGTTGTAATGGCTCCATGGGGCTCTCTTTTTTTGTCAACCTAACGGTTTTGCAGCTTTGCGCAAGAGGGATAGCAGATTTTCTGGGATGCGTTGTGGTCTGCCGCTAGCGGTTAAGCAAACAAGTTCAACTTCCAATTCTGTTAGAAGCGCATCAGCCCGATGAATCTGCTGAAACAAATCAAGGCTGGCGCCGCCGATGCCGCGTAGTGTTGTTGAGACGGTTATCCTGTCGCTAAGCCGTGCCGGGGCGCGGAAGCGCACGTTGATGGAGCGCACGGCAAACACTACGCCGCCAGCCCAGAGCGCGGCATTACTGCTGCCACATTCTTCCAGCCACAAGGCGCGCGCCCGTTCGGCAATTTCCAGATATTTACTGTGATACACCACGCCGCCGGCATCGGTATCGGCAAAGGCAACGTGCCAAGGGAAGTTACTGGCGATATTGTCCGCCATTAATATTAAACGTCGCCCCGGTTACGAACCCGGCTTTCTCGCCAACTAGGTATTCCACCATAGCGGCGATCTCGGCGGCCTCGCCGAGGCGGCCAACCGGGATTTTATCCACGATAGTCTTGAGCACTTC
Organism: Alphaproteobacteria bacterium; assembly: GCA_021297975.1. GTDB lineage: Bacteria > Pseudomonadota > Alphaproteobacteria > JAJTHO01 > JAJTHO01 > JAJTHO01. The sequence continues at coordinate 6,159 of JAJTHO010000130.1, read as the reverse complement.
CGGCTTAATCGCGGCCACCATGTCGGTGTTGATATAACCGGGCGCAATGGCGTTGACGGTTATGCCTTTGCTGGCACCCTCTAGCGCAAGCGCCTTGGTAAAACCAATCATACCGGCTTTTGCGGCGGCATAGTTGGTCTGGCCAAATTGCCCGGCGAGGCCATTGATAGACGAGATATTCACAATGCGGCCAAAATTACGGGCACGCATACCGTCAATAACCGCTTTGCACATGGTAAAGCAGGAGCGGAGGTTAATAGAGACGACCGCATCCCAATCGCTTTCGGTCATTTTATGAAACGCACCGTCGCGGGTGACCCCGGCGTTGTTAACCAAAATATCCACCGCGCCTAAATCGCGCTCCACACGTTTCACGCCTTCCAAGCTTTCATCAAGGCGGCTGACGTTCCACTGATACACATTAATACCGGTTTCTTCGGCGAATTTTTGCGCAGCCTCAGTGTTGCCAGCAAAATTCGCCGCAACTTTATAACCCGCGTTTTTTAAGCCGATTGATATAGCAGCGCCAATACCTCGTGTGCCGCCGGTGACCACTGCAACCCGTTTACCCATGTCCCATAACCCCAATTCGTGAAATAAAGTTGCTTTTTAGGCAGCTTCCACGCAGAGCGCAATACCCATCCCGCCGCCAATGCATAACGTCGCGATACCTTTTTTGCCGCCGCTGCGTTTTAATTCATGCAACAACGTCACAAGAACGCGGCAACCGGAAGCACCAATCGGATGCCCCAGCGCAATCGCGCCGCCGTTGACGTTTACCTTCGACATATCCCAGCCCATGGCGTTGTTCACCGCGCAGGCCTGCGCGGCAAAGGCTTCGTTTGCCTCAATTCGGTCAAGCTGTGCGGCTGTCCAGCCGGCTTTTTTTAAGGCCAGTTGGCTGGCTGATATCGGCCCTGTGCCCATCACGGCGGGATCAACACCGGTTGTTGCCCAAGAGGCAATCCGCGCGAGTGCGGTTAGCCCGCGTTTTTTAGCCTCCATTGCGCTCATCACGATAACGGCTGCCGCACCGTCGTTAATGCCGGAGGCGTTACCGGCTGTGACGCTGCCTGCTTTATCGAAGGCGGGTTTTAGTTTTTGTAAGCTTTCCAGCGTTGTGCTCGCGCGCGGATGCTCGTCAGTATCAACAACCGTATCGCCCTTTTTTCCGGCAATCGTGACGGCTACAATCTCTGCCTTAAAATTACCGGCAGCTTGTGCGGCGGCAGCTTTTTGCTGGCTGGCGAGCGCGAAGGCATCTTGCGCCTCACGACTGATGCTGTGCGCTTTAGCAACGTTTTCCGCCGTGATGCCCATGTGATAGTGATTAAACGCATCCCACAGACCGTCTTTTATCATGGTGTCAATCAGGGACACATCGCCCATTTTATGACCATTGCGCAGCGCTTGCGCATGTGGCGAATTGGACATGCTTTCTTGCCCGCCCGCCAGCACGATAGAGGCATCACCGCAGCGGATGCTTTGTGCTGCGAGTGCCACAGCGCGGAGGCCAGAGCCGCAGACCTGGTTCAGCGTGTAAGCGGTTTTTTCATGCGGAATCCCGGCCAGTATAGCCGCCTGACGCGCGGGGTTTTGCCCGACAGCAGCGGTGAGCACCTGACCCATGATAACATCATCAATATCACTGGGTTGCAGCCCGGCACGTTTCAGATTTTCCGTTATAACGATTTTGCCGAGTTCAGCGGCAGAAAGGCTGCTGAGCCCGCCCAAGAAACCGCCAATGGCTGTGCGTGCGGCGCTAACAATAACAACATCTTCAGACATAGAAAACCTTTTAGGATGGTTAGAAAGGGGGATGGATCAAAGCATGCCAATAGAGCGTTTTAAATCATGCGCAATTGATACGCTGCCGAGTGCATCTTCGATTTCGGGTAGAATTTCAGTAACAAAAATACGGTTTACCTTCGCCGTATTGTTTTCGTTGAGGGGCAAAGCAGCGTCGCGCCACGACCGAACGGTGGTGAACAAATGGTCGATTTCGGCTTTGATATTCTGTCCGGTGTAGCCTTCAAACAAAACGGCATCAGCCGCTTCGCTAATAGAGAGGCGAAGCCCCGGCTCATCTTTTTTTAGAATAATTGACATTATTGTATCTTTCTAGGGTTAGGCGGCTGCTTTAGCGTCACGTGCAGAGAATTTCAAAATTTCGCCGGCAAGGGCGAAAATTTCTTCTGCCGCCGGGCTTTTACCCGCGACTTCGGCAATGCCGCGCCCTTTTAGCAGGCTGGCAGCAAATTGAATGCGGTTACCAAGTTGGCAGTTGGCAACACTGGCATTGAGCGCGAGCAACTGATTGCGAATTTCATCGGTCAGCAGGGTACGTGGCGGCACACGGTTTAGAACAATTAATGCCGGCACCCGCTCATCCCGGCAGAGTTTTAATGTTGGTTCTGTTGCCCATAAGTCCATTGGGCTGGGCTGCAGGGGAATTACCACGGTGCTTGCCGCGCGAATGGCAATCTTGGCCTCTGTTTGGGTGTGCGGCGGTGAATCAACCACCACGATGTCGTGTGTTTCTGACAAACGCGCCACTTCATTATTAACACGCCAGCCAGTAATGGTTTTCACCTCTGGGTGGAGCGCGGTGTTTCCATAATTTTCTCGCCGTAAATTATACCAGCGACTCAGGCTGCCTTGCGGATCAATATCAACAAGGGCAACGGATTTGCCCTGTAAACTCCATGCCGTTGCGAGGTGTACGGCAAGGGTTGTTTTACCCGCGCCGCCTTTTTGCTGGGCGATGGTGATGACGTGGTTTGTTGCCGCCATAATCGTCTCCGTTTTTATAACGCCTAAGGGCTTACCCTCATATTAAGGATAAGCCCTTGTTTGGCAAGCACTGCTTGCATGTCTGGTACGCACCAGACTTAAAAAAATAAACAACAGGAAGTTTTTCAGGCGGCGGCGGTGTCTTTTGACACAACCATCCGGCTGATTTGGTCACGGAGCATCAGTTTTAGCTTTTTGATTTGCTTGATAACCAGCTCATTGGGATGAACCTGCCGCAATTCTTGATGCAGCTGATTCTCTAATGTGGCGTGTTTATCCTGCAAACTTTTGAGGCGTAACGGATGCATGAGGCCATACCCTTCTGCTTAACGGCGGGGGATTCCGCCGCCATGCCCCTGATATTACGCGGCAAAGAATGAGTTGTCACTCTCTATTACAGTTATGTGACAAGGATGTCATAAAACTTTCAGGCTAGCCGCTCGTCCATCAGCGCCAGAAACTGCTCGACGCCAAACAGAGCAATGAACGAACCCATACGGGGGCCCGTCGGTTGGCCAAGCAGAATTTCATACAGCGCGCCAAACCAATCACGTAGATTGGCATAGTTATGCGCCATGCCCACATCATACACCAGCGTTTGCAGGCTTTCCGCATCAACGGCGTTTGCGGCGCGCAGCCGGGCGGCAAGGTCAAGAAATGCTGCTTTTTCAGTATCCGTTGCCGCGCGGTACTGTTTTGCCGGGCGCACAAAATCGTGGTAATAGCGCACCGCAAAACCAACCAGTTCATTCAACATGGGTGCGGTTTCCGGTGTTGCCGCCGGGTCATAGCGGCTGATAAAGCCCCAGAGCACGCTGGCATCCTCCGCGTTACACGCTGCCGCTAGATTGAGCAGCAAGCTGAAGGACAGCCCCCCGTTCCAACTGGGCGGCGTTTCGCCATGAAGATGAAACACCGGGCTATCTTTTTGCTCGATCGGCGTCTGGCCGGGAAACTTTTGCAAGAACGTTAGATATTCATCGGTTGCCTTGGGGATAACATCAAAAAACAGCCGCTTTGCCCGGGTAGGGTTTTGATAGAGATAATAGGCGAGGCTCTGCGCCGGAGCATAGCGCAGCCATTCTTCCATGGAGATGCCATTACCTTTGGACTTTGAAATTTTCTCGCCGCGCTCATCCAAAAACAGCTCATACGTCAAATTAACCGGCGGGGTACCGCCCAGAATAACGGCGATTTTGCTGGAGAGCTTATAGGAGTCGATTAAGTCTTTACCGCACATTTCATAATCAACACCCAGCGCCACCCAGCGCATCGCCCAGTCCACTTTCCATTGCAGTTTACAATGGCCGCCCGTAACGGGAGTTTCCACCGTATCCCCCGTTTCCGGGTCTTGATAGCACACCGTGCCTTTTGTTATATCTCGGCTCTGCAGCGGCACTTGCAGCACCTTACCCGTGCGCGGGCAAATGGGCAAAAATGGGCTGTAGGTATCTTGGCGTTCTTTACCGAGGCTTGGCAGCATGACCGCCATGATGGCATCATACTTCTCCAAAACTTTAAGCAGTGTCTTGTCAAAAACACCACTTTGATAACAAGCCGTTGAGCTTTTAAACGTATAGTCAAAACCATACGCATCCAGAAAGCCTTGGAGGCGGGCGTTGTTATGCGCGCCAAAACTATCGTGTGTACCAAAGGGATCTGGCACGCGGGTTAAAGGTTTATGCAGGTGTGCCGCGAGCAATTCTTGATTCGGCACATTGGTGGGCACTTTGCGCAAACCATCGAGATCATCTGAGAAAGCAACTAGCTGGCTGGGAATTTCCGGCGCCAGAACCGCCAGTGCCCGGCGCACCATGGTGGTGCGCTGCACCTCGCCAAACGTGCCCAGATGCGGCAGACCCGAAGGGCCATACCCTGTTTCAAACAGCACATACCCCTTGGGCGGGGTTTTCCCCTGAAGACGATTGATGATTTTTTCCGCTTCAACAAACGGCCAGGATTTATACGTGCTGCTCATATTTTGACGCTAGCCGGATAGGGCAATTTAAGCAATACGGCTATTGCTGGCGTTTAACGAAGTATTGAAAACAGGTGGTGGCTCCCTTTTCAATAAGAACACGGGTATTGGGTGATACAGCCTGCACTTGGCCGCTGCGCAACTGGTTATCCAGCGTTACAAAATCGTTGTACGGCAAATACTGTTCCAAGAAATTATAATAGCATTGGCAATAGGCATTGAGCTGTGGCGGGCTGATTTTTAGATCTGATGCAGGCGTTTGATTCAGGCATTCTCCAACAACCTGTCCGCGCACAAAGGATGGATAGCCATTGCGCGGCGCAATGGGTTGCTGTGCGCTGGCTTCTAACAAAGGCATGAAGAGAATAAACAATGATAAAGCGATGCGCATAAAAACTCCTCTATAAGAATATCATAAAAATTAAAAATACCAATCAATCTTTTATAAGCGGCCAATCGCGGCGTAAAGCGCCATCTTTATAGTTTTCCAGCATCGGATACAATTGCGCTGTGCCGTCCAGCCGAGCGCCGCCGTCACGCGTTGTCGGGCGATACGTCAGCCCGCGTGCGCCGCGCCGTTCTTTCACAAAGAACACATCAACAGGTATAGAGACATAAAAGCCTTTATCAAAGGAGCCTTCGCCGAATTTATCAGCACTAACATCGGTGATGGTTGCAAAAATACCGGCGCGAATGCCGCTTTCAAAACGCCGGGATAAATCAACAGTAACGCCATCATCCCCCGCCAAATACCGCCCCGCCGAAATCGCCGCCCGCACGTCTTTATAGGGAATATCGTAATAAAAGTTCACATGCCCGGTGGTGGTGGTGTAATCACGCAGCGAAAAATCCGCCTTAAAGCCCCGCTGCTGCACTTTGTAAAACTCACCGCCAATGGCATAGGGCTTGCCAAGCGGCGCATAAAGCACCTCACCGCCAATACCGCTGTACATTGTTTCTAAAATCCCGCCGACAGCCCGGCCATACCAATCGCCATAGAGGCGGCGCACATAATTTGCGTTAAAGGTAAAAATACCACTTTTGCCTTGTTTGAAATAGTCCTGAACCAAGGTGCGTACGGCGGGTAATTTACTGTCACCGGGCAGCTGGAGCCCATCAAAATTATTCACTAAATCCTGACCATAATTACCAGATATATAGGCGTGTTCGGTGATATCGACCTGTCCAAACAAAGATGCATAAAGCTGGCCGGCATAGTATTGATCGGGCCCGCCGATAAGCTGGCGGTAGCCGGTGCCGAGTCCCCACGATACATCCGGCCAGGATTTAACCTTGATTCGTTCGCCGCCGGGGTTATCGGCAAGGCTATTGCGCTCTCCTTGTGCAAGCAGCGCGGCGCTGGGCAATGTTCCGGCCAGCATCTTAGT
>JAJTHO010000169.1 GCA_021297975.1 Alphaproteobacteria bacterium | reverse complement strand
GGAAGGCATCTTTAATGAGGCGCTGGTGGGCACGGGCGAGGATAAACAACTCGCGCTAGCCCCTTCAAAGATGCAGGATTTTGTCACCAAAGTGCGCACGATTTTTGAACGCCATGCGGCCAGCGGCGAGATGCCGGTGCTCCTGACCCCGGCGAACCTGCGCCCGTATATTCGTTCATTAATTGAACGGTTTAGACCCGCAACGCCGGTCTTGAGCCAAAATGAGATACACCCACGGGCGAAGATTAAGACGGTGGGGTCGATTTAAGCTCAGTCTCTATGTGCTGAGTCTGGCGCGGCGGCCACAGTATTCAAGATTGTAAAAAAGATAGGGCGTTTTTTTAACGTTTTTGTAATCGCAATTTGGTATTTTAAGTTTATTACTCATAAGGGATTTTGCTGTGGAACTAATCATCATTCTTATCTTTATCGCAGCCCCTGTTCTTTACGGGATAATGCTGTATAACCGTATGGTTGCGCTGCGCCTGACGCGCCAACAAGCGGTGCATGACATCGATGTGCAATTGAAACTGCGCTATGATTTAATTCCGAACTTATTAGAGACCGTCAAAGGCTATGCTGCCCACGAAAGCGCGCTTTTTGAAAACGTTACTGCCGCACGCGCTGGTGCGATGAATGCCCAAGGTGTTGCCGCGCGCGGCCAGGCAGAATCGGGGCTGAGTGCGGCGCTGATGAATTTATACGCGGTTGCCGAAAACTATCCCGACCTTAAGGCCAATGATAATTTTGCTGCATTGCAGCGCGATTTGGGTGATATCGAAAATAAAATAGCCGCATCGCGCCGTTTCTTAAACAACGCCACGCAGGAATATAACACCTATATCCAGCAATTCCCGGCGGTACTGATTGCGCAAAAAATGGGCTTTAAGGACGAGGCATTCTGGGACGTGGGCGCGGAAGAAAAAGCGCGGATAGATCAAGCCCCGACGGTTAAATTCTAACATGCTGAGCCCTGCGGTTGGTTTAAAAACGCATATCTGGAACAACAACGCCTATTCCATCGCGCTCATGTGTATGTTTCCGGTGTTGTTGTTATTGCTGGCGTTTGCCTGTTTTTTGATACTTGGCTCGGTTTCCAGCGAGCCTACCCCCGTTGTCGATGGGGTGAGTTGGACTCTTTACCCAATAGAAGCAAGCTGGTTTAGTGCCCCCATATACGATGCGTTGATGCGCACCTATTTGAATATTCCATGGATTCTTATCGCGGCGGGTTTTTGGTTTTTAGCCGCCTATCATTATCATGAACGAATTATATCGAGTGTAATGAACGCTAGATATGTTGAGCGCCGGGATGAGCCGTTGCTCTATGACACCTTGGAAAATCTATGTATTTCGCGCGGGCTGTATCGACCAAAATTGGCGATTATCGAATCACCTGCGCTCAATGCTTTTGCCAGCGGTTTGGAGGAAAAAAGCTACACTATTACCGTGACCCGCGGTTTACTGGAGGCGCTCAGCCCGGATGAGCTAGAGGCCGTCTTAGCGCATGAATTAACCCATATCCGCAATGAAGACGTGCGGCTGCTCGTTATCAGCATTATTTTTGTTGGCATTTTCAGTTTTGTTGCCGAATTGGCCTATCGCGGTTTTTTGCAAAAAAGCCGCAGCAGTGGCCGCTCTGATGGACGTTTGAAAATACTGGGTTTTATCTTAATTGGCGTGGGCTATTTATTATCCATTCTGGTGCGCTTTTGCCTGTCGCGCCGCCGGGAATATTTGGCTGATGCGGGGGCGGTTGAGTTAACCAAAAATTCGGATGCGTTGGTGCGTGCGCTTGAAAAAATTTCCGGCAAGGCGAAAATAACCGATATGCCGGATTCTTTGGCAGAGATGTGTATTGAAAACGCCAGCACGGGTTTCTTTAGTATGTTTTCAACCCACCCACCGATTAAAAAACGTATCGAGACCTTGCGTACCTTTGCGGGGTAGTCAATACTGGTCTTTATGACGACCGTATCTACACCGCTGCTTGATTCCATTACCAATCTGTCTTTGCTGCGCGCTCTTTTGCCCGAACAACTCCCGACGTTATGCGCCGAGCTGCGAGCCGAAACAATCGATGCGGTGTCCACAACAGGCGGCCATTTAGGCGCGGGTTTAGGTGTGGTTGAGCTGACGGTTGCGCTGCACTATGTTTTTGATACGCCCACAGATACTTTGGTTTGGGATGTGGGGCATCAGGCCTATCCGCATAAGATTCTGACCGGGCGTCGCGACCGTATCCGCACGCTGCGCCAGGGCGGCGGGCTGTCGGGCTTTACCAAGCGCGATGAAAGCCCCTTTGATCCTTTCGGCGCGGCGCACAGCTCGACCAGTATTTCAGCGGCACTCGGCATGCTGGTGGGCAGTCATATTCAGGGTAAGCCGCACAATTCTATCGCCGTCATCGGCGACGGCGCGATGAGCGCGGGCATGGCTTTTGAGGCGCTCAACAACGCAGCAAACAATGGGCAAAAACTGATTGTTATTCTGAATGATAACGAGATGTCGATAGCCAAGCCCGTGGGCGCGATGAGCCGTTATCTCACCCGGCTGATGGCGTCGCGGCGTTATCGTAAGCTGCGCCATGTGATTGGCGATTTTGCGCGCCAGCATCTGCCCGACCCCATCGTGGATGCGGCAAAGAAAACCGAAGAGCACGCGCGTGGTTTAGTAACCGGCGGTACGCTCTTCGAAGAATTGGGTTTTTACTATGTGGGGCCGGTGGATGGGCACAACGTCGTAGAACTGGTCACGATTCTGACTAAGGCGCGGGATAGCGAATCGCGGCAGCCGTTGCTGATTCATGCGCTGACGCAAAAAGGCAAGGGGTATGCGCCCGCCGAGGCGGCGGCCGATAAATACCACGGCGTGGTGAAATTTGATGTGGCAACAGGGCAACAAAGTAAGAGCAGCGCAGCAGCGCCCAGTTATACCAAGGTTTTTGCCGAAACGCTGATTAAGGCCGCAGACGCTGACCCGAAAATTATCGCGATTACCGCCGCGATGCCCTCCGGCACGGGGCTGGATATTTTTGCGAAAGCCCATCCAGACCGGATGTTTGATGTGGGCATTGCCGAGCAGCACGCGGTAACCTTTGCAGCGGGTCTGGCGTGTGAAGGATTGCGCCCCTTTTGCGCGATTTACTCGACGTTCTTACAGCGCGGCTATGACCAGGTGGTGCATGATGTTGCGATTCAAAAGCTGCCGGTGCGGTTTGCTTTAGATAGAGCCGGTCTTGTGGGCGCGGATGGTGCAACCCATGCGGGTAGCTTTGACACAGCATATCTGGGCTGTTTGCCGGGTTTTGTGCTGGCGGCGGCCAGTGATGAGGCAGAATTAGCACGTATCGTTGCCACAGCGGCTCTCTATGATGAGAGCCCGTTTGCCTTTCGCTATCCGCGCGGTGATGGCGTGGGGGCTGTTATGCCACTTGGTCTGGAGCCGCTGGAGATTGGTCGCGGGCGCATCGTGCGAGAAGGCAGCGACGCGGCGATTCTGAGCTACGGCACGCGGCTTGCGGAATGCCTGAAAGCGGCGGATATCTTGGCGGCAGAGGGCATTAAACTGACCGTTGCCGATGCGCGGTTTGCCAAGCCCCTTGATACGGCGCTGATTGACCAGCTGGCGGCGCATCATCCGATACTGTTGACGATAGAAGAGGGCAGTGACGGCGGTTTTGGCGCGTTTGTGTTGCAGTATTGTGCAAAGGCGGGGCATTTGGATACAGGGAAGCTGGCGGTGCGTACCATGGCGCTGCCCGATACATTTATCGACCATGATACGCAGGCGAAACAATACGCAGAGGCAGGCTTGGACGCGGCGGCTGTTGTGACTATTGTGCAACGCTTGCGCAAAGCTGTCACAAACCGAAAATAACAGTTGAAAAAGTTTTCTTTCACCCGCATAGAAATTTTAAGTACTACAGGTTGAATGTAAAAAATTAAAACTAAGAGGGTGATATGACCGTAGCAGTTAAAACGGCAAGCCTAAACAAAGGCCGGTTCACCAATCGCACACAGCAAATTGATAAACACGTTGGGGCGCGTATCCGCGAGCGCCGCACGATGCTGGGGTTAACGCAGCAGCAGTTGGCTGATTTGATTGGCGTTACCTACCAGCAAGCACACAAGTATGAGCGCGGTATTAACCGCGTGTCAGCCGGGCGGCTCTATGAAATTGCGCAGGTCTTGGGCGTTCCGGTTTCCTTTTTCTATGAAGGGCTCGATTCCCCAACCGAAGCGCCCTTGTCCGATCGCCAGCGTTTGTGCCTAGAGCTCGCGCGCAATTTTTCTCTTATCGGCAATCCGAAGCACCAGGAAGCCTTAACACAGCTGGCGCGCGTTCTTGCCAGTGAAAACCAAGCGCATCTTGCTGCGCTTGCTGACGTGGCGGCTTGAATTTTTGTTGCAGAGAGGCGCATGCTTCCTTAGTGTTTATTGCTAACAAATAGGGTTTTTCATGTCGTTTCTTGCTGCGCGTCTTAAAGCGATTAAGCCATCTCCAACCATTGCCGTTGCGACCAAAGCCAAAGAACTGCAAGCGGCGGGCGTTGATGTGATTGGCCTCGGTGCGGGTGAGCCGGACTTTGACACCCCGGAACATATCAAGGCCGCGGCGGTTGAGGCGTTGAAACGCGGAGAGACGAAATACACAGCCGTGGACGGCACGCCGGCGCTTAAAAAAGCCATTTGCGGCAAGTTTAAGCGCGAGAATAACCTCGACTACACCCCGGCGCATATTACTGTAGGAACCGGCGCGAAGCAGGTGATTTATAATGCGCTTCTGGCAACACTATCCCCCGGCGATGAGGTGATTATCCCCGCGCCGTATTGGGTGTCGTATCCGGATATGGTTTTATTGTGCGAAGGCACGCCTATAACAATTGCCTGCCCGGCTGAGAAAAACTTCAAACTTCAACCCGAACAGCTCCGCGCCGCGATTACCCCGCGCACCAAATGGATTATTCTCAACAGCCCGTCAAACCCCACCGGCGCGGGCTATACCTTTAATGAGATGAAGGCGCTGACCGATGTGCTGCTGGATTTCCCGCAGGTGCACGTTTTGGCTGATGACATATATGAGCACCTCGCGTTTGATGATTTTAAGTTTGTGACCCCGGCGCAGGTTGAGCCGAAACTCTTTGACCGCACGTTAACGGTGAACGGCGTGTCGAAATCCTATGCCATGACCGGCTGGCGGATTGGCTATGCGGGCGGGCATCCGGATCTTATTAAGGCCATAGCCGTGATGCAATCGCAGAGCACATCGAACCCGTGCTCGATAGCGCAGGCGGCAACGGTTGAGGCGCTGAACGGTGACCAGAGCTTTTTGAGTGAATTTAAAGTCAGTTTTCAGGCGCGGCGTGACCTTGTGTTCAAGCGCATCAACGCGATTCCCGGGCTGTATTGCCCAAAACCGGAAGGCGCGTTTTATCTCTATATATCCTGTGCGGCGTTTATCGGGAGCACAACACCAAAGGGCAAGATTATCAAAACCGATACCGATTTTGTCACCTATTTATTAGAAGATGCGGGCGTTGCGGTGGTGCAGGGCGTGGCCTTTGGCCTGTCGCCGT
>JAJTHO010000024.1 GCA_021297975.1 Alphaproteobacteria bacterium | reverse complement strand
GGTGCGGCTGCGGCGGAGCGTTGTATCGGTTGGCTTTTTCATGAACTATCAATCGTTAACGGCGGTCTAGTTGTAAAGGCATACTAGCAGACTTTTCTTGCACCTTAGTTACTAAAGTATCGCGGCGCAGCTGTCTAAAGAGCTGGATTGCCTGAAAATACTGCTCTTGGGCATAGGCCGGATTAGCCTCGCGCAGCAAATCCCCTGTTCGCTCAAACACGATCGCCCGGTGGAAATCAGACCCCGCTATCCGAAAGGCTGTTTGCGCCTGTTCATACGCGCCCGCGGCTATCTGGCGGGTGGAGGGGGTCAACGCGCCGCTCTCGACTAATCCGTCCGCAAGTTCTAGAGCCAAAAGCCCCGCTTCGTGTGCATTATTACTGCTGAGTAAATCGGCATACGCGCCGCGATAGCTTACCCCCACCTTGTTCCAGGCTTTCTGTTCGATAAAGTACCGCGCCTGATAGCGCAGCGCCAACCCACGCAGCCCCACATCACGGCTCGCCTCCGCCAATTGCACCCCTCGCTCTAGAATATTTTCAGCTTTGCCCGGATTACCACTTTGTTTAGCCAACGCGGCGTTGAGTTCTAACGCTTTTAGCACGCTGCTGCGGTCGCGCTGAGCCGCATACCGCTTGAGTGCCGCATCAACCAACGGCGCTGCTGCCGCTTCGTTGCCGTCTGCAAGACGTTTCCGCGCCTCTTGCTCCAACGCCGCACCGCTCGCGGTTTTTATATCTATAGGCTCAGCACTTGGCCAGATTGCATACCCCGCCAGCAAAAGAAACAACCCCACGGCAGAGAACAGTATCCGCTGATGAAAAGGCATGGGGGATAGGGAGCGGCGAACCATCAAGAATCTCTTAACTTTTTGGGCGTAATCTAGGGTGTTGGTATAAATAATACTTGCATATGGCGGATTTATAGTGATATAAATCACTTATAGACACTTTAAGGGGTACGACCCAGCGAACGAGGCCACGATGACCACAACACACCTCCTACCCCAGCTCCATTTAACCCATGCCGATGGCCAACGCATCATTGCCTTAGACAACATCAGCAATGTGTACACAGCGCAATTTCTGCCTTCAGGCAATGACCTCTTGGTGACAGATAGCTATACGCAGCAGCAAACGCTCATTCTTGGTTATTATCGCAATAATCCCCAAGCGGCGCTTGAAGATAACACGGGCAATCGTCTGGAAGGGCTGCAGCTTCAGGCCATGACAACGCTTTTTGTCAGCACCTTAAAGAACGCCCCAACCTTAACTGATGTTCTCCGCGAAAGCATGGTACCACAACCAGTAAAAGGAACGTCAACTGCAGCACTGCGGACAATTGACATCGGCTGGGGCGATATTGTGCCCCTGTCCCAAGAGCATCTTTTGGATAACTCCAGCGCCGGTGCATCGGCTCGCTCCTTGCAATTTCGTGTCTCTGCCATGATGGACAACGCGTTTCTGCTCTGTGATGCTGTTGTTTTGCGCGAAGGCGATGTTTTTAGCTACGCGGATATTGTGGCCGGGCATGTTGAATTACACCATGATGAAACAAGCAGCCAGTCTGGGCAGTTGTATATCAGTGTTAGCGGTGAAAATGATGCTTTACTGGATGATATTATCCTGGATATTCGCGTTGCTGGCTTCGCGCCGCTGGAATACCGCGCAGCGGCTGGCTTTGGCGCACAGGCTCACTGAACGTCAACCTTTAAGCACACATCACGAATAACACAGTCGCCGCAGTTCGGCATGCGTGCCTTACAGACATAACGGCCATGAAGAATAAGCCAGTGGTGTGCATAATAAAGATAGCCGGGCGGTATATTTTTGAGCAAATCCAGCTCTACCGCTAACGGGTTTTTACCGCTGCTTAAGGCCAAACGCTTGCTCACCCGAAAAACATGGGTATCCACTGCCATAGTCGGCTGACCAAAGGCGCAATTGAGCACTACGTTTGCAGTTTTACGGCCAACACCGGGAAGCTCCTCTAGCGCCGCTCTCTCACTGGGCACAATCCCGCCATGCTTTTCCAGCAATAACCCACATAGATCATATATATTCTGCGCCTTGGAATTATAGAGCCCGATGGTTTTGATATGCCGCTTAATGCCGTCTATACCCAACGCGCGCATGGCTAAAGGCGTTGCCGCCACCTGAAAAAGCCCTTTGGTTGCTTTATTAACGCTGACATCTGTTGCCTGCGCAGAGAGCACCACTGCCACTAGCAAGGTAAACGCATCGGTGTACTCTAGCTCTGTCTTTGGGTCTGGATTGGCCGCTTGGAAACGAGCAAACAGCGTTTCAATTGCGTTTACTGTTAATACTGCTGGACGCCGCCGCCGCGTGTTCTTACCTATGGGTGCTGCTTTCATTCTTTCATAAAGCCGCGAAATAAAAAGAAGGCAACCCATGACCGCTGCTTCAGTTCCGTCTCCGCTGCGCTTATGGGGGTGCGTAGTGCTATTGTCCTTGCTGTGGGCGATTGCTTTTCCGTTAACGGCGCTCACTTTAGTGGCGCTGGAGCCATTGGCATTGGTGGCTTGGCGCTTAACCATAGCAGGGCTGTGTTTGTGCCTGTATCAGCATTTTTTCTGCAAACAGCCATTCTTGTTACAACATTGGCGGGTTTACCTATGGCTCGGCGTGCTGGGGAACGTTCTACCTTTTTTGTTGATCGGCTGGGGCTTGAAAAGTGTGCCCAGCGGCGTTGCTGCGCTTATTATCGGCACGGTTCCTTTATTCACCGTGCTGATTGCCCATCTACAGTTCCCCAATGAGCGGCTGACCTGGCGACTTGCGGCGGGCATATCGCTTGGTTTTATTGGCGTTGCCAGTTTGTTCTGGCCGCTGCCTGCGGTTCCGCTGCCGCTGTTACCTGTTCTGGCCATTGCCGCTGCTGCGCTGTGTTATGGCCTGACCATCACGGAATTAAAGCGTTTCAACTCTATTCCGTTTGTGCCGCGCACAACGGGGATGATGGTAAGTTCCGCCATTACGTCGTGGGTAATTATCGCGGCGTACCCGCCCACAATCATCGTCACAACCGACGCATTGGCGTGGCTCCATTTGTTGTTATTGGCGCTGTTACCTAGCGCATCAGCCTTGTTGCTAACAACCTACCTACTGCATCACGGCAGCGTAACCCATATCGGCTTTAGTAATTACCTAACGCCCATTTTTGGCGTCGTTATTTCTGCCCTGGTGCTTGGCGAGCGCATAACAGGTGGACTATTAGTGGCACTGGTATTTGTTATTGGCGGCATGGTGTTAACGCTCAGAAAGCGATGAACAACCTCGTATACACTTGAAAGGCTTAGCCTTGGCGCGCCTTAAACTTTGGGTTTGTTTTGTTGATGATATACACCCGGCCACGACGGCGGACGAGCCGGCAATCTTTGTGACGGTTTTTGATGGTTTTCAAGGAGTTGACGATTTTCATAAGGCTCTCATCATCGCTAAAAGAGCAGCATACTTAACGATGTCTAGACCGTCTGGCAAGTAAAATCAGCGCCGAGCTTACCAGCAGCAGGGGTAATGCCCAGCTTATCCAGCGATATTGCGGAAAAAGCGCTGGGTACACAGGCGGTATCACCGCATCAAGAACCCCCGCTTCACCCAATGCCAAGCTGGCCTGAATCCGCCCCATTGGGTCGATGACCGCGCTAATGCCGGTGTTAGCAACACGCAGCATCGGCAGCCCCTCTTCTATGGCGCGGGTGCGAGCAATGGCTAAGTGCTGGTAGGGCCCGGCTGAACGGCCAAACCAGGCATCGTTGGTAATCTGCACCAAAACGCCGTCTGAGGCATTGCCCGTAACCACCGCGCCGCTGAACACGGCTTCATAACAGATAAGTGGCCACAGGCGGGGCATATCCGCCGCCAGCTTAAGAGCAAGCGCTCCCTTGCCGCGGCCAAAGTCTCCCGGGAGTGGGGCAATGGCCTCAAGAGGAAGAATATTCCGCAGCGGCACATATTCACCGAAGGGTACAAGATGGTGTTTATCATAATAGGCTATAATTTCCGCTGCGCTGCTGAGCACCAGCATACTGTTGAAATACTCACCAGCCTCAAATCGATGCCCACCCAAAGCAAGAAATACTCCGGGTACAAGAGTTTTAGTCAGTTCCGTGCGGGCGTTTGCATCGTTTTGGAGTAGCAACGGGATAGTTGCTTCTGGAAGCACCACCAAACGTGGAGGCTTCGCTGTATCTAGATAGGGCGTCTCGATGAGAGCCGTAACCTTGTAGAAATTTTCCTCGACCCGTGTTTGATCCCATTTGAGATGTTGTTCAATGTTAGGCTGAACAAGGCGGATGGCTATGTCGCCTGATGTTTCACGTGAAACATTTGTATACTCGTTAAGACGATGCTGCCCCCATGCAAGCGCACAGAACAAACATATACACCAAAATACCGCCTGTTTCCATTGCTTCGTCAGCAGCAAAAACGGCAGGCAGCCCCACAGAACAACCAGCGAATTTAACGCATACGCCCCCAGAACGCTATGCAGTTGCTGTAAGATGGGTACAGCATCCAGCGCATACACCGGCATTGCCCAGGGAAATGAAAACGCCACATGCCCTTGCAGATAATCGGTGAGTCCCCACAACCCGGCAAACGTTACAGCCGCATATTTTAACGGCGGCCTCAAAGCCGCGTAAACAGCTCCCGCCATTGCCATAAATAGCGAAAGGTACAGCGGTATCCCCAAAATAGCCGGTATAGCCAGCCAGCCAAACTGCTCGGCATCAACAAACAGCGCCTCGCGTATCCAGGTGAGTTGCGGCAGGTAGAAACCGTAGGCAAAGACGCCCCAGGATAACGCCCCCTGTAAAGGCGTTGCTGCTCGCTGCATGCCCCATAAACAGATGGAGAAAAGCAACAAGAAAACTACAAATCCCTGCGGCGGCATCGCCAAACTCGCCAGCAGACCAGCCGTAAACAGCAGCATATAAACACCGCCCCGCGGCGGCGTCACCGCCTTTAAAGGCGCGTTCGTTTCACTCATACAGGCGGGTTTGAAACTGCATTCTTCTGCGGCGGCAGTGCCGTACCTGCTGCGCCGTGTTGCAACACCCGCAACCACTTAATCCGCCGCGGATCCGCATCAAGAATCTCGAATTCTAAGCCGCTTTTAACCTTCACGACTTCACCGCGTGCCGGTACCCGGCCAAGCTCATAAAAAATATAGCCGCCAACAGTATCAATATCATCGCGCTCATCGTCGGTTAAATCGAGTGTTAAGCCTAATTTCTGCTCCAACATCGGCAGCTCTACGCGCGCATCAACCAGATAGCGGCCATCGGCCTGAACAATAATCCTGGGGCCATCGGTGCTATCGCTGGCTTCCTGCAAGGAGCCAACAATTGTTTCCATCACGTCTTCAATCGTTACCAGCCCGTCAATGCCGCCGTATTCATCCACCACGAGCGCCAAATGAATATGGCTCAGCCGCATATGCACCAGAATTTCAATAACCCGCATCGACGGCACAATAAAAAGTGGTTTGTGCATCACCGCGGCTAAATCAAACGGTTGATTTTTTGTGACTTGATCAAAAAGATATTTGATATCAATAAAACCGCGCACATCATCCAAATCATCAAAATACACCGGAAAACGGGCGTGATCATGCTCATGAATCTGCGCCAGAATCTCGTCACGGCTCAGCGCCAAATCCAGCGCAATGATATCCGCCCGGGGAATCATAATATCGCTGGCTTCCAAATCTTTCAGACGGCCAATATTGGCCAGCATCGCCTGTTCTGTTGGCAGCGCAGCGGCATCAAGAGGGTGACTCGGCAGTTCAGACGTTCGCTCCACCTCCAGAGCTTTTCGGTGCGCCCACCAGCGGGCAAAGATTTTACGCGGCATACGGATCTGTATAATCGAGCCGCGCGAGAATTTCGACTTCTTTTTGCATCATCACGGCGGCATCCGTATCATGCTCGTGGTCATAGCCTTGTAGATGCAGCGCGCCGTGCACGAGTAAATGCGCCAGATGCGCCGCTATAGGCACATTAGCTGCCTGCGCCTCGCGCTGTATGGTCTCATACGCTAGCGCGATATCCCCCAGATGCTCAAGCCCTACATCCCCCGGAAACGATAGCACATTCGTTGGCTTATCCTTGCCGCGAAACTGCCTATTCAGCTGCTGCTGCGCGGCATCGTCTATATAGGCAACAACAAGGGTGTGGCCATTAGCATCAGGCGGAAACGGTATTGCGGCAAGCACACTGCGGGTAAACACGACGAGGCGCGGTATGGCTTGCCGCCATGGTGCGTGCGATATAACAACGTCGAGTTTAATGCGTTTCACCGTAAGGGTTGCCCATTGATGTTTCAAAGGCGTTATAGGCCTTTACAATTCGCGTTACCAGCGGATGGCGCACCACATCATCCTCATCAAAACGAACAAACGAGATGCCCGACACACCATCCAAGACTTGAATCGCCTCGCGCAGCCCTGATTTCACCGCTTTCGGTAAATCAACCTGGCTTAAATCACCGGTAATAGCCATGCGTGATCCTTCACCAAGACGGGTCAGGAACATTTTCATCTGCACATGGGTGGTGTTTTGCGCCTCATCAAGAATCACATAAGCGCGCCCCAATGTACGGCCACGCATAAAGGCTAATGGTGCAACTTCTATCTGCCCGTTGGCCAGACGCTTTTCTACCTGTTCGGCCGGCATCATATCGTGCAGCGCATCATAAAGGGGGCGCAGATAGGGATCGACCTTACTGCGCAGATCACCGGGTAAGAAACCAAGGTGCTCGCCTGCTTCCACCGCCGGACGCGATAGAATTAACCGCTCAATCTTTTCCACTTGCAGCAGCTCAACCGCTTTCGCAACCGCCAGATACGTTTTCCCGGTTCCTGCGGGCCCCAAGCCAAATACAAGCTGGCTGTGCTCTAGCGCATCTAAGTATTTCTGTTGATTGGGCGTGCGCGCCGTAATGGTTTTCTTACGGGTTTTAATGGCGTTACCGTCACCGGTGTTGTCCTCGGCTGAAGAACCCGCCTGCGCAAAGCGCACTGCTGCTGCCACATCTGCTTTTTCCAAGCGTTCGCCTTTCTGTAATCGGTTATAGAGTTTTTCCAAACCGGCTTTTGCTGTGGCAACAGCCATTGCTGCGCCTTTTATTTGCAACTGATTGCCGCGCATCGCAATTTCGACGTTCAGCGCGTCTTCAATCACATCAAGATGGCAATCATGCTGACCAAGCAGCTGGAGGAGAAGGGAATTATTTTTAAAGCTCAATTCTTGTACGGTACTCACGCGGCTAATGGCTCCTCGTTGATAATGAGACGTCCTTTAAGGCTGTTCGTCCCCGCGTGCTCAATGTGCACCCGCTCGATACGTCCCCGTAGGCGGGCAGGTGCCTCAACAATAACCGACTGTAGATAGGCGGTTTTGCCAAAAAGCATTCCGTCGCTGCGTTCTGTATCACTGAACAACACCTCTTGTTCCGTGCCTAACGCTCTTTGGTTAAAAGAGTATTGCTGTTTTTGTAACAGCTCTTGTAGTGCCGCTAACCGGGCATCTTTTATCGCTTCTGGCACCGATGTTGCGGCCAGTTCCGCCGCAGGCGTACCCGGCCGCGGGCTGTATTTGAAGGAATACGCACCAACAAATTCCACCAAACGCACCAGCTCTAGCGTTGCTTCAAAATCCGCATCAGTTTCTCCTGGATAGCCGACGATAAAATCTGAAGAGAAGGCGATATCTGGCCGTGCACGCCGCAGCGCCGCGATAGTATCAAGATATTCAGCCGCCGTATGTTTGCGGTTCATGGCGCTAAGAATTTTATCAGCGCCGCTCTGCACGGGTAAATGTAATAGCGGTTGCAGAATCAGGATATCGCGGTGCGCCTCAATCAAGGCTGTATCCACATCACGAGGGTGCGACGTTGTATAGCGGAGACGCTGCAACCCCGGCAACGCCGCCACCGCGTGTAACAACTGCGCTAAGCCCCACGATGTACCATCTGCCGCCAAACCGTGATAAGCATTCACATTCTGCCCCAACAAGGTTATTTCCACAGCGCCTTCGGCAATCAGAATGCGCGCTTCTTCCAGCACCGCTGCCGCCGTGCGCGAATACTCTGCCCCGCGAGTGTAGGGCACAACGCAAAACGTGCAAAATTTGTCACAACCCTCTTGGATAGTCAGAAACGCGGAGCTACCCTGCTTTGAGCCGGCCATCGGCAGTTGGTCAAATTTTGACTCCGGGGTAAAGTCCGCGGCAATCAGATTTGGCCGCTTACCGGTGTGCTTTTCTTCCGCCGCCGCCACCAATTCTGGTAAGCGGTGATACGATTGCGGGCCCAAGACCACATCCACATAGGGCGCACGGCGGGTCACTTCATCCTGTTCGGCCTGCGCCACACAGCCAGTCACACCAATAAGCGTGGCTTTGCCGATTTTCTCACGTTTTAAGCGCAAATCGCGCAAGCGGCCTAAGTCTGAATAGACTTTTTCCGCCGCTTTTTCCCGGATATGACAGGTGTTCAGCAGCATCAAATCCGCATCCGCCGCCGTTTCCGTTTCCGTATAGCCAAGTGGTCGCAACAAACTCAGCATCTTTGTGCTGTCATACACGTTCATCTGACAACCAAAAGTTTTTATAAAAACACGTTTTTCCATAATTATACCAAGCGCTTCTGATAGCTGGCTATCAGCCCATTGGCAACAATCTGTTCACAGGCCGCGCTGAGCTGTTTACGGGACGCATAATCATGCAAGGCAAGCGGCGGGTGAAATTGCACCAAAACCGTCACACGGCCAAGATGCAGCAGCTGCCAGGCATGGCTAAGCAACTCCATATCACCAAACCAGGTTAACATGGGGCGCAGGCTTCGCCCTATAGGAATCCCATTCAGCCGTGTGTAGCTGATCGTAATCGGTTGAATCATCACCGGCGCATCGGCGGCATAGGCCTCTGTAATGCCAAAAAGGCTGCTTTTAAAGGGCAGGATTTTTTGCCCATTGTTACATGTCCCCTCGGGAAACAGCACCAAGTTGCGCCGCTCTTCAAGGAGACTCGCCACTAAATCCCGCTGCGCCTCGGCATGTTGTGCTTTACGCTCAATAAAAACGGTGTTCTGCATCCGCGCCAAAAAGCCGAAAATCGGCCAGCCGGAAATCTCTTGCTTGGCAATGAATGAACACTTCAACAACGCACCCAGCACGTTTATATCGAGGTACGATGAGTGATTGCTCACAAACAGCGTCGGCGGACTTTTGTGCGGCGTGCCGATTTTTTTTATTTCCAGCCCTACCAAACGGCAGACAATTCGATGCCATAGGCGCGGCACTTTACCGCGTAGAGGTAAGCGCAGGCTGTAAAGAGCAAGCTGCAGTGGTAGTAGAAGCAGCGTTACAAATAAAAGCGCCGTTAATCGACAGATGGCCTTTAGCCGCCCCGCATTAAGCATCGCTAAGACCGACGCCGCCAATCCGATAATGACGCAAATATTTGTCAGCAACAGACTCTGTTTTCACCACCATACAGACATCAGTGGTGTTGAATTGCCAGTCCACTACCGCCCCATCGCCCAATCGTCCGCCCACACGTAAATAGCCTTTAACAAGTGGGGGTAAACTCATCAGCGCCTCTTTTGCGTCATACTGATCGGGGAGCAATAAATGTGTGTTAAGGCGGCGCGACGGCAGCGCTACCGGGCGTTGATTTTCTTCTGCCAAATGATGGTGATGCAGATAGGATAGTCCGAGCCGGAGTTGATCGGGATTAACCCCCGGCAGGCTCGCGCAGCCAAACATCAGCTCTATGCCATAAGCGGTGACATACGTTGCAATAGCGCGCCATAAAAGCTGCATCGTAGAGCCAGTGCGATACTCTGCGTCCACGCAGGAGCGTCCCAACTCTAACACTTCACCCGGATAGGTTTCTAAACAGGAAATGTCATATTCATGAGCGGTGTAGAACCCGCCGTTCGCGATAGCAATCGCTCGGGTTATTAAACGGTAAGTGCCGACGACGGTATCGCGCGTGGTATCCACCACCAGCAAATGGTCGCACACTTCATCTAAGGCATCGAAATCCCGTTGCAGCCGCGCCATTTCCGGGGTGGGCTGCGCGTTCATTTCATCATAAAAAACCCGATACCGCAGCATTTGCGCCGCCGTTATATCATCGCGTCCATCCGCCAGCCTTACGGCTAAATCGCCAATACGAATCGCGGCCAAATCGGCCTGCACCAGTTGACGCCGCACATTTAATGCCTTTGCCGGTTGAGCCGATCGCTTAGCCACAGCAGCAAGCACAGGCGGGAGATAGTGTTCCATAATGGCTTTAGACCTTATTTTTCTTACGCCGGACATACAATTCTAACCGGTGATCCACCAGCTCAAATCCCATGCGCGCCGCGATTGCCGTTTTTAATTTTTCAAGCGGTTCATCAAGAAATTCATACACCTCACCCGTTTCAATATCAATCAAATGGTCATGGTGGTCGGTATCTGCTTCTTCATAGCGGGCGCGCCCATGACTCCCTCCCACGGCAAACTCATGTTTTTGTAAGATGCCGTATTCTTCAAAGAGACGCACGGTGCGGTACACCGTCGCAATGCTAATTTTCGGATCCAAAGTAGCAGCCCGTTGATAGACTTGGTTTACGTCTGGGTGATCGGCCGCCTCGGATAGAACTTTAGCAATAACCTTGCGCTGGCCAGTAAGCTTTAGGCCTTTTTCCACACAGGTTTGCTCTAGTCGGGATGTCATGCGGTTTTTCAATAATCTGCCGTTGATTACGCCTTTTTTTGTACTAGTGCAAGCCTTATGCGCCTCACCCTTACTATTATTTGGATTTTTAGAGGAATAATCTTGTTTTCTGGACGCTAAAAACCTACTATGAGCGTAGGAATTAGGACATCGTATGCTTATCCAGACTCAAACCACACCGAACCCCAGCACGCTGAAATTTTTGCTGGAGCAACCGCTTTCACAAACACGCAGCTATGACTATGAAAATATTGATAAAGCGGCAAAAAGTCTACTCGCAAAGCGTCTTTTTGCCATTGACGGTGTGGAGCGCGTCTTTATTGCGCCTGATTTTATTTCAGTGAGTAAAACACTTGATGCTGATTGGCAGTATCTGAAAACACTCGTACTACATTGTCTTGGTGATTTTCTTCTGACGGGGCTACCTGCGGTTGAGGAAATCATAGCGACAGCGGCGGATACTGATGCTGCGCTCCTCTCGCAAGATCCACTTATCGCGCAAATTCTTGAACTGCTTGATACTCGAGTGCGCCCCGCTGTAGAGCAGGATGGCGGCGACATTGTTTTTGACCGTTTTGAAGAGGGCATTTTATATCTTGAGCTGCGCGGTTCCTGCTCAGGCTGTCCCAGCTCGACAGCCACCTTAAAAAATGGTATTGAGAACATGATGAAGCATTACATACCCGAAATACTGGAAGTGCGTGCCGCGTGATACACTCGCATCCCTCACAGATTGCTTTGTTGCGTACCCCCTTTTACTTACTCTATTTCATTGTTTTTGCACTTGTTGTTGTACTCTTTCCCTTACCGTTATTCGCAGCTGATGCGGCTCGGTCGGCGTCTAGCTCAGTATCGCCACCTATTTTTCAAACCCAATGGTCAGTTTCTAATGGCGGATACCCGCATTTAGAAATTTTTCCACCCTCTACCGCAGCGCTCCATGACTATTTCAAACTGGTACAGCATCCATTGGTTTTTCCACCTACCGCCGAACAGCATTTTCTTCCCTTAGTGCTAAACCGCTTGCCGCATGACTATAATAAAAAAATGTCATCAAATCGGCGCAAAGCTTTGTTTATTGCTATTCTGATGCCGAAAATATTGCTTTATAATTTCGAAATTGGAGGTGAGCGTGCGTTTTTAGAATCGTTACCACCTGAAGATGCTTCCATTGCTGCAGACTCGCCCTATCTGATGCAGCTAAACACGCTATATAAACGTTATGGCGTTAAAGCGGGCAACCGCAAAGAATTGCTCCTACGGGTTGATACTCTCCCGCCCGCACTCGTGGTGGGCCAGGCGGTCATGGAAGGGGGATGGGGCGTCTCACGCTTTGCCCGCCAAGGCAATGCCCTTTTTGGCATGAAAAGCGGGAAACATCGTCGCCCCGGCATTGCAACACCTGCGTGTGCACAGGATAGAAGCGAATGTTATCGGTCTTTTGATTCACTCACGGATTCGGTTGCGGCCTATATGCACGGATTGAATACCCATAAGGCGTACGCGGGTATGCGTGCATTACGCGCCGAGAAGCGGCAAAAGGGAATGAGGCAATCGGCGTTTGTTCTGGCGGGTGGTCTGCAGGCATTTTCTGAGCGCGGCGACGCCTATATTGCTGACCTGCGCTCGATGATAAGCCATAATCAACTAGAACAATTAGATGAGGCAACACTAGGTTTCGTGCCTCAAAAGTATAATACCTCCGTTGTCACGACCGTTAAATCGATGGCTGCTCCATTTGTAAGCCGCCCTGAAATGCAATAGACTACTAATGAGTGATATAAACACTTTAGTATTAAATCTTGCCGTTGACCCTTTAGGCTTTGCCGTACTTCATAATAACACGGTTATTCTCTGTATAATCACGCAACAACAGCGCGGCAGCAGCGAATGGCTTATGACCTCCGTAACAGCTCTCTGGCCGCATTTACCAAAAATTGAGCGTGCGGTTGTGCACTTAGGACGCGGCTCCTACACCGGTATCCGCAGCTCTCTGGCTTTTGCCCGCGGTTTGTCCTTAGACGGCGTGGCGCTTTATGGTGTCTCTTTTTTAGATAGCGCTGCCAATAGCAGAGACGATCCGCTAAAATTTGCCACGCCCGCTGATTTCTTTAGGCATCTGGGGACGCATATTCATGCTGTGGTCGATTCAGTCAACGCTCCTCTACATCCGCTGTATGGCACTGATAAATATGCCTAAGACGTCTTTTAATAAGGATGATGCGTATCTTTTTATAAAGCACATTCAACAACTGCAGCCGCTTTATTTTAATAAAGCCTGGGATGCCGACTATCTTTATACGTTAATAGCCTCACCACTTACCACGCTTGATGTTTCACGTGAAACATTAGCAATACAGGGGTATTGTCTCTGCCAACAGTTGGCTAATGACACAGCAGAAATTTTGCAAATTCTTGTGCTGCCGCACCGGCGCGGTCAGGGCGCGGCGCGTTCGTTGTTGCAACAAACGGCAACGGCCTGCCGCACCTTAGGTATAACAACCGTGTATCTTGAAGCCGCGCTCAGCAATACTGCCGCGCTACGTCTTTACGCTCAATTGGGCGCTGTCGAGACCGGGAGACGGCAACACTACTACAGCGGCGCGATGGGTGATGCCTCAACCGCCGTCACACTGACTTGGTTCCTATAAAGGGCGCCGTCCAAACAATTGATTGAACTGAGTTAACGCCGTTTCACTTACGCATTCATTGAATCAAAAAAATCATCGTTTGTTTTAGAATTGCGCAGCTTATCAACCAAGAAATCCATAGCTTCTGTAGGGCCCATCTGCATCAGCACACGGCGCAAGACCCACATTTTGCTAAGGCGCGCTTTATCCACCAGCAACTCTTCCTTACGGGTTCCCGATTTTGTAACGTCCAGTGACGGGAAGGTGCGGCGATCGGCGAGTTTGCGATCAAGAACAATCTCACTGTTACCAGTCCCCTTGAATTCTTCAAAGATAACTTCATCCATCCGGCTGCCGGTATCAATAAGCGCGGTGGCGATAATGGTTAACGAGCCGCCTTCTTCTATATTACGCGCCGCACCAAAGAAACGTTTGGGACGCTGCAACGCATTAGCGTCCACACCGCCGGTCAAAACCTTACCTGATGAGGGCACCACTGTGTTATACGCGCGCCCAAGCCGGGTTATCGAATCAAGCAGAATAACCACATCTTTTTTATGCTCAACCAGGCGCTTAGCTTTTTCGAGAACCATTTCAGTAACCTGCACATGGCGATGCGCTGGCTCGTCAAAGGTAGAACTAACCACCTCACCTTTTACCGAGCGCGCCATATCCGTCACTTCTTCTGGCCGCTCATCAATAAGCAGCACCATTAAAAAGCATTCTGGGTGGTTAGAGGTAATCGCGTGGGCAATGTTTTGCAGCATCACGGTCTTACCCGTGCGCGGCGGCGCGACAATAAGTGCCCGCTGTCCCTTACCAATCGGGCAAATAACATCCAAAATACGCTGTGTGTAATCCTTCTGAACCGGCTTTCCTTTGCCATTACGCGCATCGGCTATCGGTTCTTGAACGGCACTCTGCTCCAGCTCCATAATCAGCCGACTATCCGGATACAGCGCGGTCAAATTGTCAAAACTCACTCGCGTGCGGGTGCGTTCTGGCTCATCAAAGTTGACGGTGTTGAGTTTTTCCAAGGCAAAATACCGCTCTCCGTCTTTCGGTGCGCGGATTTGTCCTTCTAAGGTGTCACCGGTGCGCAGGCCAAAGCGTTTAACCTGCGCCGGTGCGACATAAATATCATCAGGCCCCGGCAAATAATTTGATTCCGGAGACCGTAAAAAGCCAAAACCATCACTCAGCATTTCCAAAACGCCGCGACCAAAAATAGCCACATCATTTTCTGCAAGACGCTTTAATACCGCAAAGGTAAGTTCCTGCTTACGCATCCCCGCCGGGTTTTCAATTTCAAGTTCTTCTGCATGGCGTAAGAGTTCGCCCATGGTCTTCTTCTTCAGGTCTTGGAGATGCATACGTGTTTCTTTAATATGTTGAGGGAGTGTATTTCTATGAAAGCTAGCGGCACTGCGTAGGGAACGCTAAAGCCAATTCTGTCCAGCTAGATAAGCATTATCAGAACGGCTTTAACACTGCAAGCAAAACTATGGCTATCAGCAATATAGTAGGTATTTCATTAATCCAGCGGTAAAAACGTCCGCTCCGCTGGTTTGAACCAGCTACAAAATCCCGCCGCACTTTGCAAATATAACCGTGGAATCCAGCCATCAATAACACGAGCGTTAGTTTAGCATGAAACCAGCCACCCTGCATTAGCGCAGTGTTATCCAACGCCATCAACACGCCAAACAAAAATGTTGCCAGCATCGCCGGCGTCATAATTGCCCGCTGCAAGCGTCGTTCCATCGTTTGCAGTAAAATATCTGTTTCTGAACCGATTTTAACTGCTGCATGATAAACATACAGCCTGGGCAAGTAAAATAGCGCCGCCAGCCATGCGGTAAAACTAATAATATGCAGCGCTTTGAACACTAAATAACTGTTATCCACACTATATGGGCTAAGGGCTGCCGGAATCCTTGTCAAGTTATCCATAGACGGTTACAAGCGCTCATGGATGGTTATTCATTACATATCGTAGACGTATCCGTTGCCGCACTCGTTTGTGTTTCAGCACTTATCGGTTTACTGCGCGGACTTGTTAAGGAAATTCTCAGTATTTTTTCCTGGGCGGCCGCACTTTTTGTCGGCATGTATGCTCACAAACCAACTTTCCCTTTCTGGTTAAAAACAACGGATAGCGAGACTTTTGCCCACATCCTTGCTTTTGGTACGGTGTTTTTAGGCGTGCTCGCTATTTGTTTACTGATTACGTCCCGCATCAGTGATCGCGTTGAAGATGGCGCGTTAGGCGGCCTCGATCGCACCCTTGGTTTTGGTTTTGGCGTGGTGCGTGGTATAGTTATTGTTTCTTTGTCGTATTTATTGTTCCTTGCAACTGCTGATGACAAAGATACCGCGCCGCCAAAATGGCTTGAAAAAGCCCGCACCTTGCCGCTTATTGAGGTCAGCAGCGGTCTTTTGCTGGATTTGCTTCCAAAAGACTTAGAAAAGGATATTTCTCCTTTTTCGGAAAAAGATTCTAAAAGAAATAAAGATACGGAAAGCTCCGCACAAAAAAGCCGCAATGCGCTCGATAAAGCTTTAAAGGAGCGGGAAGAACGAAACAAGGAGAAACAAAATTCGGAAAAAGATAAAAAATATCCCGCAAGCCCGGCAAACAATGAAAAAAATAAAACCAAGGGTGTCGATAACAGTGATATAAACAATCTCGATAAGCTGATTGAAACAATACAGGAATAACCATGGTTGATTTTTTTCCCTCCGCGTCTCGCTTCGGTGATGCCGATAAACCACGCGAAGAATGCGGTGTTTTCGGTATTATTGGCTGTGAAACCGCGGCTTCGCACACCGCGCTCGGCCTTCATGCGCTGCAACACCGCGGTCAGGAAGCGGTAGGGATTGTTACGACCGATGGGGATCGCTTTTTCGCTGAACGCGCTTTAGGACTGGTGGGCGACACGTTTGCTGATAGTACCGTTCTTGCCCGCTTAAAGGGCAGCGCCGCCATTGGCCATGTGCGCTATGCGACAACGGGCGAGACGATTTTACGCAACGTCCAACCGCTTTTTGCTGAACTCGCCTTCGGCGGCTTTGCTATTGCCCATAACGGCAACTTGACCAACGCACTAAAATTGCGCCAGCAACTCATAGACAACGGCAGTCTTTTTCAAGCCACAACCGATACCGAAGTGATTATTCACCTCATGGCACGCGCACAGAACGCCTCAACTGTCGTAGAACGATTGATTGCAGCGCTCAAACAAGTGACGGGAGCCTACTCCCTTATCTGCCTTACAAAAGATAGCGTTATTGGTGTGCGCGATCCAGCGGGTGTTCGGCCGCTTGTTTTAGGTCGATTAGACGGTAAGCCCGTTTTGGCTTCTGAAACGTGCGGTTTGGACATCATCGGCGCGACACTGGAACGTGACATCAGCCCAGGTGAACTAATTGTGCTGCATACTGATGGTCGAGTGGAGAGCTTTTTTCCGTTCGATGCCGTGGCGTCACGGTTTTGTGTTTTTGAGTATATTTATTTTGCCCGACCGGATAGCGATCTGAACGAGAAAAGCGTTTATGCCGTGCGCCGCCGCATCGGTATGGAACTCGCGCACGAAGCGGGTATTAACGCCGATGTGGTTATTCCCGTGCCGGATTCCGGTGTGCCGGCGGCGATTGGCTACGCGCAAGCTGCAAACCTGCCGTTTGAGCTGGGTATCATCCGTAATCATTACGTTGGTCGCACCTTTATTGAGCCAACGGATCAAATCCGCCATTTGGGTGTGAAACTGAAGCATAACCCTAACCGCGCAGAACTTAAGGATAAGCGGGTCATATTAGTTGATGACAGTATTGTTCGCGGTACAACGTCGGTTAAAATTGTTGATATGGTGCGCCAAGCTGGCGCCAAAGAAGTGCATTTGCGCATTGCTAGCCCGCCCACGATTAACCCTTGTTTTTACGGTATTGATACACCCTCTAAAGAAAAACTTCTCGCGAGCAACCACACCCTTGAAGAAATGCGGAAGTACATTGGGGTGGATTCCCTCGCGTTTCTATCTGTGGATGGATTATACCGCGCCGTTGGTGAGGCGAAGCGCAACAAGGAAATGCCGCAATATTGTGATGCCTGTTTCACCGGTGATTATCCGTTACCGCTAGTGGACATGACACCAGAACAAAAAGGCAAAAAACGCAAAGCGCTGTTGCATTGCTGAACAGCTGACTTAGCTTTCCTTAAATGCCCGCACCTGTTCAATAACCGCTGTCACGTGCTCTATCGGCGTTTCCGGCACAATGCCGTGTCCCAGGTTGAAGATATGCGGTATAGTCTTACTGCTCTCTAAAATCGCCGCCACAGCATCTGTTAATACCTTCCCCCCTACTACCAGTGCTTGGGGATCTAAATTACCCTGTAGCGCCTTTCCTAAGGGCAGTAGCGGCACAACCTGATGAAGGGGTGTGCTGGTATCAAGACTTACCGCATCCACATCGTCTAAAGCGAGTATTGCCGTAAGCCCCATACCAATCCCACGCGGAAAGGCAATAATGCGTGCAGCGGGATAGCGTTCTTTTACAGCGCGACTGATACGGGCGCAGCAGCCGATAACATAATCTTCTAGAAGAAGCGCTGGGCATAGTCCCGCCCAGCTGTCAAAAAGTTGTATAGTATCCGCGCCGGCCTCCAGCTGCAGCAGAGCGTGTTCAATTACGGCATTTTCCAGCAAGGATAATAGCGCCCGCATCCGCTCCGGCTCTTGATAACACCAGCGTCGTGTTTTTACCGCATCCCCGGGGCTGCCCCCTTCACACATGTACAGCAGCAGCGTCCACGGCATCCCGCAAAAGCCAATCAAACCGGTTTCTGCGGGCAAAGCCGCGCGCACCGCACGCAGGGCGCTATAGACAGTCACGAGACGCTCTCTATCTAACTTCGTTGCCAGTTTCCGAAAATCATCCGGGTGACTCACTCCGCCGAGTTTAGGCCCCTCACCGGCAACAAACGTAACGTGTTGCCCTAGCGCATAGGGTATCACGAGAATATCGGAAAAGATAATTGCCGCATCGAAACCAAAACGCTCAATAGGCTGCAATGTTGCCGTTACCGATAATTCCGGGTTAAAACAAAAATCCAGAAAGGATGCGCTCGATTGGCGTAATGCCCGATATTCGGGTAGATAACGCCCTGCTTGGCGCATAAACCAGATTGGATGCGTTTTTATGGCTGGTGAGGGGTTTAAAACGGTATCGACTATACTCGGCATTCTTCACTCTAATCTTTAATTAAAAGGTAGTGGTAGTGTATTGTAGGCCTAAATTGGAAGGAAAAGTATGACGGGTATTTTTGCCCTTTGTTTTATCCCCAGATAAAAAAACGAAAAGAAATATACTTTCAAAAATGTACACACTTTATCCCCAGAGCCATAAATCAAACGCTCCCCATAGTAAACACTGTGGAAAAAGACAGGCAAAGCCAAAGGAGAGAGGGGGCTGCTGCCAACCCGGCGCGAAGACTCCTACTTATCCACAGCTTGTGCACAGCTTATCCCGGTCTTGTACCGGCGCTTATCGGGGCGTAAGAAGAGTTATGAGCGATGAACGAATTCTGCATTTAGTTTCTGATTCCACCGGTGAGACCGCGAGTAAAGTTATCCGCGCCTGTTTGGTGCAATTTGAGCACGCTGTGGTGCGGGAATACCTGTGGTCATTCATTCGAACCGCCGCGCAGCTTGATGATGTGATTGCCGAAATCCGCAAAAACCCTGGCTTTGTGCTTTTTACACTGGTTGAGGAGGAGTTGCGCCAGCGCATGTTTCGCAGCTGCCGCGAGATGAATCTGCCGCATGTCTCGATGCTCGATCCGATATTGATGGTGCTGGAAGGGCATCTGGGCGTCCCCATGCGCGCCTTACCGGGACGACAGCATGTTATGGATGCTGATTATTTTCGCCGCATGGAAGCAGTGGAATTTGCCGTTAACCACGATGATGGCCAGGGTGGAAAAAATCTTGGCCAGGCCGATGTCATTCTGCTCGGTTGTTCGCGCATGTCGAAAACGCCGACCTGCATTTATCTCGCCTACCGCGGTGTGCGGGCGGCGAATATTCCGCTTGTGCCGGGCATGACCTTGCCAGAGCAACTGGAAGACTTCACGCGGTTGGGTCGTCCGCTGATTGTTGGTCTAACCCAGGATCCGGATCAACTCGTCAATATTCGCCGCACCCGGATGCAGTATTTGAATCCCGGCTCGGCAACGGATTATATTGATCCTGAAGCCGTGCGTGATGAAGTCCTAACCGCACGCAGGCTCTTTGCCGCGAATGGCTGGCCGGTGATTGATGTAACCCGGCGTTCTATTGAAGAAACGGCAGCGATGATAATGCAGCTGTTGTATCGTGAACAGGCGCCGCTCGAATGAACGACGCATCCTATAGCGAAAAACCAGACCAAGCAGAAACGTCGACCTTTATACTGGCGTCCGCGAGCGCGACACGGCAAGAATTACTGCGTTCCGCAGGGATAGCGTTCGTGGCGTCCCCCAGTGCTGTTGATGAACGCCGCATTCAAGAACAGGGTGGATTTTCTCCAAAAAGTGCGGCGGCCGCGTTGGCGCGGGCTAAAGCACTAAGTGTGAGCATTGAGTATCCCGCCGCCCTGGTGCTTGGTGCGGATCAAACCCTCGAGTGTGACGGTCTTTCCCTTCATAAAGCAGACAGCCGAGCAGCGGTTATTGAGCAGTTACAGTTGCTCCGCGGAAAGCCGCATTGCCTTCACAGCGCCATGGCACTCGCGAAAGACGGTGTGATATTGTGGCAATACACCGAGACGATAACGTTGCACTGCCGCGCCTATAGTGATTCGTTTATTCAAGACTATGCCGATGCGGTGTGTGCGTCTGGTCAGCGCGTTGTCGGTTGCTATGCCTTTGAATCAATAGGCGTGCAGCTATTTGACACTGTTTCCGGCAGTCAATCGGGCATATTGGGGTTGCCGCTGTTGCCGCTGTGCGCCGTGTTGCGAGAACTTGGGGTGTTAAAAGAATGAGCGCCACAACGGAACAGCCACTGTATGGCGTTTTGGGTTATCCCGTCAGCCATTCGCGGTCGCCGGCGCTGCACTGCTATTGGTTGAAAAAATACGCAGGTGGCGGCGTCTATTTGCCGCTTGCAGTGCCGCCAGCTGCTTTACCCGTTGCGCTCAAAAGTCTTGTTGCTGGCGGATTTCAGGGTTTTAATGTCACTATTCCGCATAAAGAAGCTATTTGTCCGCTGCTTGATGTGCTTGATGTGTCTGCGCAGCAGGTTGGAGCCGTAAACACGGTTGTTATCAGTCATTCGAAGTGCAAAAAAGTGCTCACCGGTTATAATACCGATGTTACTGGTTATGCGGAAGGGCTAGTCGCAGGCGCGACGGGGCTGAAGTTAATGGGAGCGAGCGCCGCAATCATCGGCTCTGGCGGTGCGGCGCGCGCCGTGGCCTTGGCATTAAAGCAGCACGGTGTTGCAACAATAATTTTTCTGGCGCGTAATGAGCGTGCCGCCACCGCTATAATCGGGGATTGCGCGCTCGGTGCGGGCGCAGGGGTTCTGCCTTTTAGCCCACAAATGCCGCCGCTCAGCGTTGATCTTGTCGTGAATACCACGCCGCTGGGGATGAAAGGACAGGATGCGCTGCATTTTCCCTGGCAGGTTCTCAGTAAATCGTGTGTTATCAGCGATTGTGTGTATAACCCGTTGCAGACAACGTTGCTGCGTGAAGCGGTCGAGCATGGGCATACACCGGTTGATGGGCTCGGGATGTTTTTGGGGCAAGCGGCGGTGGCGTTTGCCTTGTGGACAGGTATCAAACCCGAGATTGATGAAACGGCACGCCGTTTAGCACTGGGACAGACAGCGGGATGAGGGTTATTGGTCTCACTGGCGGGATGGCTGCTGGCAAATCAACGCTGCTGAAACGACTGCGTCAGATGGGCTATCTTGCAATCAATAGTGATCATGTCTTCACGCAAGAACTATCAAAGGAAAGCGTTAGAATGTGTTTGAATGTTCACTCAGGCGCGCCGCTAGGCGGCAAACGCGGTGACTTATGGGCATGGCTCCAGGCGGATACGCGCCATTGGGCATTGTGGGAGGTAGTGATACACCCTCACTTAATATTCGTTATCACGCAGCGTTTAAAAAGCCTCCAGCGTGCCCGTGTTCATTCAGTGGTGCTAGAGGCTCCCTTGTTGTTTGAATTGGGTCTAGGGTTGCTCTGTGACCCTGTGTTGACCGTTTCTTTAGGCTACCGCTCTAGGGCGCTTGTAAAGCATCGCCGCCGTTTAAGTCCGTTACAACAGCAGACACTTCGTGCCCGGCAATTACCGGAAAGCTTACGCGATAGTCTTTCTGATGCGCGGCTATCGGGTCATATAACGCGGCAGGCCAGTGTCCGGCAACTGTGCGGCGTATTACATACACTCGTGCCGCAATTGAGGAAAAAATACTCATGACAACAGCGCCGTTTCGCCATCATGTGTTTTTCTGTCTGAACCAGCGTGAAGCAGGAGCGCCCTTGGGTTGCTGTGCCAGTAAGAACGCGGAAGAACTTTTTAATGCCTGTAAAAGCCGGGTGAAAGAAAAGCAGCTTAAAGGCGTGCGCATCAACCGTGCGGGTTGTCTAGACCAATGCAAACACGGGCCTGTTGTGGTAGATTACCCATCAAACCGTTGGTTTAAGCTTGAGACACTCCAAGATGTTGAACAGTTTGTCGATGGCTATTTAGTCAATGGGGAGGCGCCAAAAGGGGCGCAGCTTTTCGTTAAGCAATGAACACAACAGTTTATGCTCTTGCAACAGCCCCTGGCCGCGCAGGGGTTGCGATTATTCGTTTAAGCGGAAGCGCCGCGGTTGACATTGCCTTGCGGCTGACCAAACGAAAAAGCCTTAAACCCCGCACCGCCCACCATTGCCGTTTCTTCGATGCGGCCGGTCACGTTATAGATGATGGCCTTGTGCTCTATTTCCCAGCGCCGCACAGCTATACGGGAGAGGATGTTGTTGAGCTGCATTGTCACGGCAGCCCGGCAGCGGTTAAGGCGTTGCTGGCGTTTTGCGGCGCACAGCTGGGTTGCCGTCATGCTGAGCCTGGCGAATTTACCCGCCGGGCGCTTTTGGCGGGGAAAATCAATTTTTCCTACGCTGAGGGGTTGGCAGATTTGCTCGATGCCGAAACCGAGGCGCAGCGGCAGTTATCGCGGCAGCTGATGGACGGCCAGCAGGCGCAGCGCTTTTATGATTGGAGTGAAGCGCTGCGGCAGTTACTCGCCCTCCATGAAGCCTTACTGGATTTTAGTGATGAGGATTTACCGGCTAGTGTTCCTCTGCAGCAACGGGCAAGGTTAGAGACCCTAACAACAGAAATTGAAGATTATTTGAAAGGCGCTGCACCGGCGCAGTTGCTGCGTGATGGCTACCGCGTAGTGTTAACCGGTAACGTGAATGCGGGAAAATCCTCCCTCTTTAATGCGCTGTGCGGCCGTAATGCGGCGCTTGTTAGTGATATCGCGGGAACAACGCGCGATGTGTTGGAAGTGCGCCTCGATATCGGCGGCTATCCGATTCTGTTGACGGATTCAGCCGGGCAGCGGGATACAGGTGATACAATAGAGGCCATGGGTATTGCCAAAGCGCAGGAAGCCTTAGCCGCAGCGCAGCTTATTTTATGGGTTATTGCCGCTCCTGAAGTGCCAAGCTCTATCCCTCTATCGCGGCTAATGCCTGATTATCTTTGTGGTCTTAGCGTGCCGGTGCTGGCCGTTGTATCAAAAAGCGATATGGCGCAGCCTTTACCCGCCGATCTCGACAGACCGCACGTTCTGACCAGTTTGTATAATCGAGATAGTCTACAGGTATTGCATAATGAGATTCTAACCCAGCTACAGTTAAGCGGTGATGCCGCCGCCACACTATCTGCGGTTAGTGCCCGCCAACAGGATGCATTGCAAAAAACAGTACTGCATCTACGCGAGGCGCTAAGCGAAACAGATGCCGCTCTTGCGGCGGAATCGTTGCGCCATGCCTGGCGCTGCTGCCAATCGCTGTACGGTGAAGCCGACTCTGACCGCGTTCTCGATGATGTCTTTTCGCGCTTTTGTATTGGCAAATAGCGAGCGCTTTACTGAATTTTGTCGTGCAGTTTGGTTAGGTCGTCTTGGGTAGCAATGCTGATGCGCAGCTGCGCTGTGCCATTACGCCGCTTATACACATGCACGGGTAGGCCAAATAATTCATGCAAATATTGGGCTGTCAGGTGTAGCGGTTCATCAAATTCTGTGGACGGCGGCGGGGCGCTGGCTTCAGTCTCCGGATGTTGCAGTAGTTTTTCGAGCTGGCGGACGCTGAGCCCGCGCTCAATCACTTTTGCGGCAAGCCGTTCGGCATCGATTGCGTTAACAAGCGCACGGGCATGACCGACAGAAAGCTGTTTGTCGATAACCAAGGCCTGAACACTCACCGGAAGCTGCAACAGCCTTAGGTAATTTGTCACATGGCTACGGCTACGCGCTAACTTTCCGGCGAGATCTTCTTGTGTATAACCGACATCAAGCATCAGGCGTTGATAGCACGCCGCTTCTTCGATGGGGTTGAGATCCTGCCGTTGTAGGTTCTCAATCAGTGCAATTTCCAGTGCTTCTTTATCATCCGTAGTGCGAACAATCGCCGGAATGGTCGTGAGACCCGCTAGTTTTGATGCGCGCCAGCGCCGTTCCCCGGCTACAATTTCATACCCGCCGCCAAGAGCTGGCCTTACTAAAATAGGCTGCAACACACCTTGATTGCGAATAGAGCTGGCTAATTCCTCTAAAGCGCTTTCGTCAAAATGCTGGCGCGGCTGAGACAACCGCGGTGCGAGCGTCTCCAGCGGAATTTGTATAACGATGGTATCGGAGACTGTCGGCTCTTGCGGCGAGGGAGTTAATAACGCAGAGAGGCCGCGCCCAAGCGAGCTGCGTTTTTTTGTAGCGGATTGGGTAAGGGCATCATCTTCCATCGGGTAGCCTATGCTATAATCTTGTTTATAAGGGTATGCGGGGTCTGGTCTGTCGCGGCTATTGTTACGTGAGGTTTCATTGCCGCAAGGCGTGCCTTCTCTTGGGTTAACACTTCGCTGGCCAGTTCAATATAGGCCTTCGAGCCGACGCATTTAGTATCATACAGTATAACCGGTTTACCGTGC
This sequence comes from Alphaproteobacteria bacterium, assembly GCA_021297975.1. Lineage (GTDB taxonomy): Bacteria > Pseudomonadota > Alphaproteobacteria > JAJTHO01 > JAJTHO01 > JAJTHO01. Next base: position 1,868 of record JAJTHO010000024.1, on the reverse strand, counting down.
GACGGCGCCTCGGAAATTCTTATATTACGTGGTATAGGTGTCGTATAAACTTTTGCGCCAAAATGATGCCGAACATCCTCTGCCACTACATCACAGAGATTGTTGCGCCGATCGTACATCGTGAGCAGGATGCCTTGCAACTCTAAGGCGCGATTGAAAAGTCCGCGCACGCGTTCAATTGTACGCATCAACTGGCTAAGTCCTTCCAGTGCGTAATATTCACATTGCACAGGTATCAACACGCTATCTGCACCAACAAGCGCATTGAGCGTCAAGAGCCCTAATGCAGGCGGGCAATCAATCAGGATGTAATCATAGCTGCTGCGCAGCGGCATCAAGGCGCGGCGTAACAATTGTTCACGCGTTGCAAACGAGACCAGCTCTAGTTCAGCTCCGAGGAGGTTCGTTGTGGCGGGTAAAACATCAAGGTGTGGCACTAGTGAGGGGCACAATAAGTCTTGAATGGGTATGCCCTCAATCAGCGCGCTGTAGGTGCCTTGTTCGCGAATACGATGACTAATGCCAAGACCTGTTGTTGCGTTCGCTTGCGGGTCTAAATCGATCAATAAAACGCGTTTTTTAACCGCTGCTAGTGCGGTTGCGAGATTAATTGCCGTGGTCGTTTTACCCACCCCACCTTTTTGGTTAGCGAGCGCGATGATACGGGCACTAGCGGGTGGCTGGACAGTGGATGCTGCGGCCAAAGCAGATCCTGTCTCTGTTGTGTTAGTAGTGCTTTTGTTGTGTTGCACGGTTGCTGCCTCGCGCCCAGACCAGAAAAGAGCCTGTTTCATCCGGTATAAGTTCGAGTTGTGTGAAAGTCCACGTCCTTTTTAGGTCTCTGATTTCGGCGCCGGCTTCCGTTCCTTTTGCCAGCAAGAGAGAATGCGCCTCTTTTGGACGCACAATACTCATGAATTTTTCTAGGCTGGCAAAGGCTTTTGCTGTAAAAAAATGAATCCCGGCAGGTAGGCTTTTTTCCGCCCGCTCGGCCAAAACCGATAGCGTATTGAGGCGCAATCGTTGCCGCACCGTATGCAAAAAAGCGGCTTTTTTGTTGTTCGCCTCAATCAGTGTAACCCGGTGGCGTGGATGATGTAGGGCAATGAGGACGGCAGGCAGACCATTCCCGCTGCCGATATCTGCAAGATGCAGCGTGTTACCATGGAGGAAATCCACAAAACCCCGGCAATTGTGAAACTGCGCGTGAAGATTTTCCCGCTGGGCGATTGAGATAAGCGCGTGCTTTGCATCCCATTCTAAAATTAGGTCAGTAAACGCGTTGAGCGCACTCAATGTTTCACGTGAAACATCAGTACCAATATTGGATGGGGGTGTTTGTATCAACGGTTGAGAGCCGAGGGCTGTTGAGTTGACACAACATCCCCATTAAAGGGAGGTGTGAACGGGATAGATGCGGATGCATCCAAACACGCCGCCGAATCCAAAACACGGCTTCTACCCGTTTCTTTTCGGCGTGTATGCCGCAGCAACAGCACTAAACTTGCCGGGGTAATCCCCTGTATGGCGGCTGCACCCGCCAGCGTTTGCGGGCGCACCTGATGCAATTTCTGCCGCTCTTCTGCGGACAGACCTGACATCTCTAAATAATTCACATCCGGCGACATCAGCAAATCCCGGTTTTTAGCCAGCATCGCGTAATCCGCCGCCCAGCGTTGCTGATAATGACCATAGAGCACATCAGTTTTTAAATAGGATAGATCAGCAGGCAGCGCCTCCTGCCAATCCGGGCAAAGCGCACGCGCCAACGGCTCTTGAATATGCCCCTTGGCAAAAAGTTCCAGCACCGATCGGTGCTTCCCGTCCGCCGTCACCTCAACCCCATGTGGGCGCAGCTGTTGCGGTGT
>JAJTHO010000010.1 GCA_021297975.1 Alphaproteobacteria bacterium | reverse complement strand
GCCCGCATCCCTTGATTTACATGGCTATACGCTTACTGAAGCGCATCAGGCGCTGGCGGGGTATTTGGCCGCGGCGCAGGCAGCGGGACTCAGCGAGGTGTTGCTGGTGACAGGCAAGGGGCGCAACAGCCCAATGGGGCAGGCGACGTTAAGGTCGGAAGTGCCGCGGTGGCTCGCAGTGCCGCCGCTGGCGCAGTATGTGCGCGCGGTTGTTGATGCGGCGGTAGAGCAGGGCGGGCGCGGGGCGCTGCTGGTTACGATAGAGTCGCGTTGACGTTAAGAATAACAGTGTGCCGCACTAGGATAGGCTCCCGATCGCACCTCATCCGCAAACGCGCTTAACGCCGTGTCTATGTCGCGCCCCAGTTCTGCGTAGCGTTTAACGAATTTCGCTGGCTTGCCCGCGCTGAGGCCTAATAGGTCCTCTGTTACCAAAACCTGCCCGTCACAGTCTTTACCCGCGCCAATGCCAATCGTGGGCACGAGAAGGGCGCTGGTGATACTAGCTGCGAGCGGAGCGGGAACAGCCTCTAGTAACACGGCAAAAGCGCCTGCAGCAGCGTGTGCCGTGGCATCAGCCACAAGTAAATCCCCCGCGGTGCCGCGCCCTTGGACTTTATAGCCGCCTAGGCTGTTGACATGTTGTGGTGTTAGCCCCAAATGCGCGCAAACTGGCACACCGCGCTGGCTTAAAAAACGCACCGTCTCAACCATTGCCGCGCCGCCTTCTAGTTTTACGGCTGCGGCACCGGCTTTGAGCAGGAGCGCGGCGCTGGCAAAAGCCTGAGCCGGGGATTCTTCATAGCTGCCAAAGGGTAAATCAACGAGGAGCAAGGGCTTTTTATTAAGGGGTAACAACGCACGCGCCACGCTCTCGGCACTGGCGCGCATCATCTCCAGCGATACGTGAACGGTTGACGGCAACCCATGCAGCACCATCCCTTGGGAGTCGCCCACAAGAATGATATCCGCGTGGGGCGCAACGCGCAGTGCGCTGAGGTAATTATACGCAGTCAGACAGACTAGGCGCTGTCCGGATACAGCATGTTTTTCAAGAAGCGGCATAGAGGTAGATTACCGCTGGCCTAGGGAAATATCAAAGCGAATCAAACAGCGCGTCGATATCATCCTGATTAATACCACTACCGGGGAGCTGAGGGCCATTCATCAGGGTATCGGGTTTATTGATGTCAGCCGCAGATAAGCGTTTGCCGCCTGCGCCATTGATGGATTTTTTAATTTCACCGCCCAGCGCCACCACCATAGTGTTCAGGCGGTCTTCAATGATTTGCAGGGTTTTAACAACTTTGGTTATACGCTGGCCAGTGATGTCCTGGAAATTGCTGGCCTCATAAATGGTCGTGACGGCAGCGTTTAATTTATCGGCATTGGCCGCATCTAGGCTGCCAGCAACATTTTGCACCGTTTCGGCAGCATCGAGAATTTTTGAGGTGGCTTCTTCGGTGTGGCGAACAATTTCATCTAACTGGTCAGCGGCGAGGCTTATATGTTCTTCGGTAATGTCATTAGGTGATAAATTAGCCAATTCTAACCGAGTTGAATCAATCATGTTCTTCAATTCTTGGAGTTGTTTATAGACTTTTATATCCGTTGCATTTATGTCGCCGTGTAGCGTTTTGATAATATCATCCACAATTCCAACCATAACATCGTGGGTCACGGTATTGCCGGATGCGGTTGCCGCGAGCTGCTGGGCGAGACTTTTATCGACAGTGTAGGCCATGGTTTTCTCCTGCGCGGCTGTGTCTTAGAAGGGCCCTAAAACGGCCATCATCTTCATTTGCAGCGTTTGCGCGTTAAACGGCTTAACGATGTAGTTGTTCACCCCGGCTTTTTTGGCGGCAATAACGTTTTCAGTTTTGCTTTCTGCGGTCACCAAGATAAACGGCATCTCTTTTAATTTAGCATCGGCGCGTACTTTAACAAGCAAATCATAGCCCGACATCGGCAGCATGTTCCAATCCGAGATAACCAAGCCGTAGTCTTTAGTTTGTAATTTGGCAAACGCGGCAGTGCCATCTTCAGCTTCATCGACATTGTCAAAGCCAATTTGCTTCAGGAGGTTGCGGACAATGCGCAGCATGGTCTTATAATCATCCACAATGAGGATGTTCATGGCTTTGTTAACCGACATGCGTACTCTCCTTAAGTTCTTTTAGTTGGGCAGAGAGGGAAGGGTTTCCCGCTGTGCCAATTCTGCTGAAAGGGTTTTCGCTTTCCCGGTGTCCATTGCGGCCATTATCGGGGCAAGCTTTGTCTCTTTCATGTTTTTAACAACATCCAGCAAAATAGTTAATTCAAGGTTATTGAAAATCGCCGCGGCATCTTTGGGTTTCATTTTTTCATAGACACGTACCAGAGATAGTATCTGCTCATCCTCACTTTTTTTAAATTTTTTAGAGCGTTGGTCGATATCGCTGCGTAACTGTTCGATTTGATCTTTAATGGTGTTCAGCTCATTTATTTTTGTTTCCACCTGTGCTTCGAGGCCGCTGAGAACCTTTTCTCGCTCCGCTAAAGCTGTTTCGCGCTGGTCAATGTGCTCGCGGCGTTCGCGGAGTGACTGTAGTAAATTTAGCTCACTGGGGGTAAATTCGGTGACGTCTTTGGGGGCGTCTTTATTTTTATCTTTTTCATCGTGTTTTTCGCCCGCGGCGTGCTCACCGTCTTTTTTTGCAGAATCTGTCGCGACCGGCTCTGTTTTCGCCGCATCCTTGCTTGTGTCGGGTTTAGTTTCTGCTTGCGCCGGTGTCACGCTGAACGCGCGGTACACTTCATAGCCTTTCGATGCGGCAAAAAGCAGAAGAACAGCACAGAAAACGACGGATAGTTTACGGAGCAGCATGGCGCAGCGCCTCCAACAGTTCAGATTCAGCCTTTGATTTTGGCAAGGGGGTAGCCGGTTTTAG
>JAJTHO010000071.1 GCA_021297975.1 Alphaproteobacteria bacterium | reverse complement strand
GTTCGCGCTGTTTTTTGCTGCCCATTCCCGCGCCGGACAGAGCCGCCTTCGCCGCCGAACTCCCCGATGCGGATTATGATCGCTATGGCGGCAGTATCGGCCTAGCAAGGCATTGGCAGGCAAGCGATGAGCATGAATTGCTCGATAAAACAATAGACTATATGCAGGCATCAACGCCGCCCATACCGCCGCAAATTCTCGAGGTGGCAAAGGCTTTAGCGGGCGCATCCCCCGCGCTTTTCGCCGCGTTTATTGAGCAGCTGGCGGCAGCGGTGCACACGCGCATCAAGAAAATGGCGCTCAACGCCGTGCCCCTGCCGGAGGCTGCGCTAACGGCGCTGCTGGAGCGCATCCAGTTTTATCGCCGCGATGCGCTGAAGTTGCATTACGACCGCCAGCAGGTGGTGGTGGATGCGTTTTTACACTTGCGAGCCTTGCAGACCGCCCGCATAACGGGTGCATGAGCGCTCCTTGTTTCGTCACCACGCCGATTTATTACGTCAACGATAAGCCGCATATCGGCCACGCCTACACAACCATTGCCGCCGATGTGTATGCCCGCGCCATGCGCCTTGCCGGGCGGGACGTTTTTTTCATGACCGGAACCGATGAGCACGGCCAGAAAGTAGAGCAATCGGCTGCAAAAGCGGGCATTTCGCCCCAAGCCTTCACCGATGCCGTATCGCAAAATTTCCGTGATTTGGCGGCGCGTCTAAACATCAGCAACAACGCCTTCATCCGCACCACCGAGCCGCGCCATTACAAGGCCTGTCAGGCGCTCTGGCAAAGGCTTGAGGAGCGCGGACACATCTACCTCGGCAGTTACGCGGGCTGGTATTCCGTGCGCGATGAGGCGTATTATCAAGAATCTGAGCTCATAGACGGCAAAGCGCCCACCGGTGCGCCGGTGGAGTGGGTTGAAGAACCCAGTTATTTCTTTCGGTTATCGGCCTTTCAAGAGCCTTTGCTGAAACTATATGCGGATAACCCGGATTTTATCGCGCCTAGCAGTCGCCGCAACGAGGTGATGCGCTTTGTTGAAGGCGGCCTCAAGGATTTGTCCGTTTCGCGCACCACGTTTTCATGGGGCGTGCCGGTGCCGGGTAACCCTGCGCATATTATGTATGTGTGGCTCGATGCGCTGACGAATTACCTGACGGTGCTGGGATATCCTGAAAAGACGCCTGACTTTTCAACGTTCTGGCCGGCGAGTTTGCATCTGGTTGGCAAGGATATCGTGCGTTTTCATGCCGTGTATTGGCCGGCGTTTTTAATGGCGGCGGAGCTGCCCGTTCCAAAGCGGGTGTTTGCCCACGGCTGGTGGACAAATGAGGGGCAAAAAATTTCAAAGTCGGTTGGCAACGTGATTGATCCGATTGCCTTAATTGAGCAATACGGCGTTGATCCGGTGCGCTATTTCCTGATGCGAGAGGTGCCGTTTGGCGGGGACGGCGATTTTGCCCATGCAGCGGTGCAGCGGCGGCTGAATAAAGACCTCGCGGATGATTACGGAAATTTATGCCAGCGGGTGCTGGCGTTTATTCAAAAAAACGCCGGGGCGGCGGTGCCGTTAATGGGCAATGTGAATGAATTGGACAATGAAATACTCGGAAAGGCATATTGTTTAAATGAATTAATGTTCACCCACATTGAGGTGCAGGCCTACAGCAAGGCGCTGGAACTTTTCAATGAGCTGGTGGCTGCGGCCAATGGCTATGTCGATAAAGAGGCGCCATGGGCACTGAAAAAAACGAATCCAGAGCGGATGGGAACGGTGCTCGCTGTGCTGCTTGAGGTTATCCGCTGCGCGGCGATTTGTTTGCAGCCGTTTACCCCCGCGCTGGCGGGGCAGGTGCTTGATCAGCTGGCTGTGCCGCTGGATGCGCGTACTTTTGGCCACGCATCGGACTCTGGTGCGTTGAAGCCGGGGACGCCGCTGCCTGCGCCGCAGCCGCTGGTTAAAAAATGGAGCGAGGCATAGTGTATATCGACACGCATTGCCACCTCGATTTCCCGGATTACGATGGGGATAGGGCTGCAGTGCTGGAATCTGCTGCAAAAGCTGGAGTGAAAACGCAAATAAGTATCTGTACTACAACAAATAACGCCGATGCAGTGCGGGCACTCTCAGCGGCAAACCCAAGCGTCTATCACAGCGCGGGTATTCATCCTTGTCATGTCGATGAAGGATTGTTTTCATTGGAAGAATTACTGTCGCGGGCGGCGCATCCACGCTGTGTGGGGCTTGGTGAGACGGGGCTTGATGTGTTCCATAATAAAGAAGCCGCGCATATCGATCGGCAGCGCAAAAGCTTTCGCCTCCACATGGCGGCGTCGCAAGAAACAAATTTGCCCGTGATTGTTCATTCGCGTGATTGCGATGAAATGACTGTTGATGAACTTGAGCAATCGTTCGCGCACAAAAAATTCCCCTTTGTTATTCATTGTTTCACAGGCTCAATAGCCTTTGCCGAAGCGGTATTGCGTCTAGGCGGCTATATTTCAGTGTCGGGAATTGTCACGTTCAAAAGCGCGGCAGCCTTGCGCAATGTCTTGGAAACCGTGCCGTTGGAGCGGTTGTTGATAGAAACCGATGCGCCGTATCTCGCGCCCGGTACGTATCGCGGCAAGCGCAACGAGCCGGCCTTTGTGGTGGAAACGGCCAAGGCGCTGGCGGCTTTGAAGGGCGTTCCCGTTGATGAGCTGGCTGCAACGACCACCGCCAATGCCCGCCGCCTGTTCACGAAATTGCCCCAGCATGATTAAGGTAACGATACTTGGTTGCGGCGGTTCGGGCGGCGTTCCCCTACCGGGCGGGGCGGATAATCGGGGTTTTTGGGGGGCGTGTGACCCTTTAAACCCTAAGAATCGGCGGCGGCGCTGTTCGGTGTATGTTGAGGCGCAGGGGACAAGGCTGCTGATTGATACCGCGCCCGATTTGCGCGAGCAGCTGCTGGATAATGGCCTGTGCGGCGCGGACGCCGTGCTGTACACCCATGACCATGCCGATCATTGTCACGGCATCGATGACCTGCGCGGGCTTAATTTTCTCGCGAATGCGGCATTGCCTGCGTATGGAAGCCCGGAGACGATGGCGGACTTAGAGCGCCGATTTTCCTATGTTTTTGCGCCGCTGCGGGCGGAGCATGGCCATTATAAGCCAACCTTAACCGCGCATAGTGTCGCGCCGGGTGTGCCCTTTACCGTGGGGAATGCGGAAATACTCTCTTTTTATCAGAATCATGGCCGGGTTCGGTCAACGGGATACCGCATCGGCGGTTTTGCCTACAGCACCGATACCAATGGATTTCCCGCCGAATCAGAGCCTTATCTCGAAAATTTAGATGTTTGGGTTGTGGATTGCCTGCAAGAAGCGCCGCATTATTCCCATGCGCATCTGGATTTAACACTGTCGTGGATTGCGCGGCTTAAGCCAAAGCGCGCCATTTTAATTCATATGAATCAAACGCTTGATTATGAGACTCTGCGCGCAAAGTTGCCCGAAAATGTTGAGCCAGCCTATGACGGCATGGTCATCGACTGCGGGTTATAAAGCGGCCAGTCTTGCCAGATAAATGTATCTGACCAGGCTATGTGCGCGACGCAGTCCTGTCCTAATTGACGGCGAAGTTTCCATAAAATGGGCGGTATCGCTGTGTAGACAGTGGGATCAAGGACAAGCCAGGCACTTTTGGCTGTTTTACCGGCTCGATTTAGTGCTGCGCCGAGGAATCCCGGCTGCATATCGTTTTTTCGCCCCCAGTCTATAAGCAGCGAGTCATCAGTGCAGCGAGCAGCGGTAAGAGCGGCGATTCCCTCATGCTGCCGTTCCTGCCAATAAAGACGCAAATCATCCGTAGCGCTATTGGGATGGGCATTTAGAACAAGCGAGGCAGGCGGCGTTAGCAGCGCAAATCCAGTGGTATCGGCCTTCCAAAGGCGCCCATCAGGATGCACGATGTAGAGCGGGAAATTTTCGCCCCATAAAGATGCGCCAACATCGCGGCACACGCCGCAAGGCATCGCAAAGCGCGGATCTTCCTCGTCAGGATTAAGGGCGATATAAAGTGCTGTTGGCTTTTCTGTGCTTTCATGGCGAAGTGCGTGAAACAGTTGCGTTTCTGCGCAGCTTGGCGCTATAAGATTATCAACGGCCGCGTTATCACGAAGTATGCAGCTGCCATCCGCAAAGGCTAAAGCTGCTAAGCGCCGATGATGTGAATTAGCCTTTGTCGCGGGTAGTTCATTTATAAGTAAGTCTAAGCAATCCTTATGAATAGTGTCAGCGCTCACTAATTCAAGGCGGGCGAATTCTGCTGGTGCGGTAAAATAAGTGTTTTCAGTGCGGTAGGCGTCTGGCAGTAACTGTTCAAGGGTGGTAACGCGCTGCCCGCCAGGTGCATTCTCAAAGATGACCGTTGTATCGGGGGGCGCACAGCGGTGCAGCATTTGCCAATCGCGTCCAGGGATGGGGTTGTGTTGTAAATTTATTACTGAGTGGTTAATTCGAACCTCGCTGATGACAAAATTCTTGTAGTCATCATGCAGGGTCGCTAGAAGAAGAAAGAGAGTGCATTCTGGGTTTAAATCGTAATTATGCGCGGTTTTTACTAGGGAAAAAGCGAAATCTGTTTCGGATGCGTAATTATATTTAGACCGAGCGGTTCCTTTGATTTGGATGCTGCATACGTTTCTATTGTGTAACGATTCATTGTTGGAGCCCTTGTTACAGGTATTATTCTCAATGAGTGTATCGCTATCGGCTGAGAAAATAGCTATATCACAAAAAACGTTTCTTGAGCGCAATAAATTTATATCCTCATCGCATGCAAAGGTGAGCATTTGTTCGTATACATAAATAACCACTTCACGGATGTGTGCCTGTGTGAGTAATTGTTCATTTATGGTGTCGAGCAATCTCTCGGTGGCGTTAGCATGAAAGATGCTGTTGATGGTGACGGAGCGCGCCGTGATAATTTGATTGTTGTCGAGGCGAGCGGCGATTGAGTAGGCCGAGCGCCCTTTGATGGTAGCCACGGCGCCGGGTTTGCGCAGGCAATTTTTTGCTGCGTTTAGAAGCGCTCGAACATTATCGGTTTTTTTGCTCATAAAGTACTGGTAATCTAGCATCGCTGGTTTAGATAAAAAGAATGTTTACGGGAATTATTCAGGGTTTGGGAAAAATTAAATCGCTCAACGGCGATAAAGGGTGGCGCATAGAGATTGCTGTGCCTGAAGGTTTTTGCGTTCTTAAATTAGGTGATTCAGTGGCTTGCAGCGGGGTGTGCCTAACGGTTTCTGAAAAAAGTGAGGCCGGATTTTTTGCCGATATCTCGCCCGAAACGCTGCGGGTGACAACGGCCGGGACGTGGAGGGTCGGCGATTTCCTTAATTTAGAGCCAGCTTTGGCGGTGGGTGACCGGCTTGGCGGTCATTTTGTATCGGGGCATGTGGATGCGGTCGGATCGCTGATGGCGCTGCGGAAAGAAGGTGAGTGTTGGCATATGCGCTGCGGCTTTCCGGAGGCGTTGGCTCGCTATTTTGCAGTAAAGGGTTCGGTAACGGTGGAGGGTATATCGCTAACCATTAATAATGTGAATGAGTGTTCATTCGATTTAATGATTGTCCCGCACACGTATTTAAACACAACGATACATTCACTATCGGAATCAGCGCCGCTAAATTTAGAGATTGATGTCTTGATGCGCTACGTCGCACGGCTTCAGGATATGGCCGCTCTATGAGCCATGAATTTTCGCCAATAGAGCACATAATCGAAGACCTCAAGCAGGGACGTCAGGTTGTTTTGGTTGATGACGAAGACCGCGAAAATGAGGGTGATTTAATTGTTGCGGCATCGCACTGCACGCCGGATGCGGTAAACTTTATGGCGCGTTTTGGGCGCGGTCTTATCTGTCTGGCGTTAACGTCTGCGCGGGTGCAGCATTTACGCTTGCCGTTGCAACCGCAATCCCAAGGACGGCGTTTTGAAACCGCCTTTACGGTCTCGATTGAGGCGCGTGACGGCGTAACAACAGGCATTTCAGCGGCAGACAGGGCGCATACGATTGCGGCGGCTATAGCGCCAGACGCCCATCCTGAGCATCTGATAACGCCGGGGCATGTGTTTCCCTTGATAGCCCGCGATGGCGGGGTTTTAGTGCGCGCCGGGCATACGGAGGCGAGCGTGGATCTCGCACGCCTTGCGGGGCTAGAGCCGGCGGCGGTTATTTGTGAAATCATGAACGATGACGGCACCATGGCGCGCCGTGCGGATCTAGAACTATTCGCAAAGAAACATGGGCTTAATATTGGCACTATCGCCGACCTTATTCGCTACAGGCGCCAAAAAGAGCAGCTTATTCAAGAAATTACCCAGTTCCCTATTGCCGATTTTGGCGGCATAGCGTGGCAGGCGGTTGTGTTCCGCAATATTGTCACGGGGACAGAGCATCTGGCACTGAAGCACGGTTCATGGACGGAAGAATCGGTTGTGCCAACGCGGATGCATCGCCTTGATATACTGGGGGATGTTTTTAACGGGACACCCGGAAAGCTCGATAAGGCCGCAGCCGCCATTAAAGAGCGCGGTTTTGGTGTGCTGGTTGTTTTGCGCGAGATGCTGCCTGATGCGCTGAGCCGTTCGCTGCAAGAGCCGCTACCCGCATCGCCGATACTTCGTGAGTATGGTATTGGCGCACAGATACTGCAATTTCTCGGCGTTCGGCGTTTAGAGCTGCTCGGCGCGCCCGCGAAAAATATCGCCGGGCTTGATGGATTTGGCTTGGACATTGTTAAGGTTGCGCCGTTATAATTGCGCTCTATGGCTTTCAAAAACGCATTGCTGGTTATTTCGCCGTATTATCATCTTGTTGCACGTTATTTAGAGCAAGGCGCAACCGATGCGTTTAAGGCCGCGGGCTTTAACGTGGACAGGATATTCGTTCCCGGCGCACTGGAGTTGGCACCGGCCATTGCGGCTAAAAAGGAAAAATACGGCTGTTTTGTTGCCTTGGGCTGTATTCAGCGCGGCGATACCAGCCATTATGATGTTGTAGTGCGGGAGAGTTCTGCCGGTATAACGCTGTTAACAGTCAACCACGGCATGGCGGTGGGCAATGGCATTCTTACCGTTGAAAATGAGTGGCAAGCATTACAGCGTGCAAACCCGCGTTATGGTGATAAAGGCGGCGAGGCGGCGCGTGCGGCGCTGTCGCTGTGGAGTTTGATAAATGAGTGAACAGTATATCTCGCCAAGAAGCGCATCCAGACTGGCGGCGGTGCAGGCGATATTCCAACATGGCCAGCGTCCACAGCCGGTAAAGCTGCTGCTGCGAGAATTTCAGGATGCAGGGCGGTTGCGCCATGCGGACGTGGAGCTTTTTGAGCTGGTCGTCGGCGGCGTTATGGCGGAAAAACAAACGCTTGAGGCATTGATAACGCCCCATCTGTCTGCGCAGTGGAGCTGGGCGCGGCTGGATACGGTTGTGCAGGCGCTGCTTTTATGCGGGGTCTATGAATTGTGGCAACAGCCGGAGACGCCGACCGGCGTTATTATCGATGAATACCTTGAAATTGTTCACGCTTTTGAGATGGAGCAAGAGCGCCCCTTTGTCCATAAGGTGTTGGATAACAGCGCAAAACAGTTGCGCGCCGCTTAAAAATTAACGAAGCCTTAGGGCGCGTCTGCTATAATCTTTTAGATGAAAAAGATTCTCCTGCTGGTGTTATTGCTCTTGCTGGGTGCAGGCGGGTATTTGGGCTATGAATATGCTGCCAATAAACGCACACCAGCGCAGGTTTTGGCAAAATTGCAGGGCAAGGAAGAAAAAAAAAGTTGTAAAAGAGCTGCCGCCCGAACCTATAGCGCCAACCTATAAATTTGTTGAAATACCGTCGATTGCGATTTCGATTTCGGATAAAAACCGGGTGCAGCGCATTTTGGCCGCTAATATCGTGCTCGAAGTAGAAACAACGGTTGATCCCAAAACGTTTGATCCGAAAATGCCGCAGCTGCGCGATGCATTTTTAAGCTACCTTTACAAATACATGGCTGTGCGCGAGACCAGCGATAACCTTGTGGATGATAAGCATTTACAGGCGCGGCTGCGTGATTTAGCCAATCAGATAATGGAAAAGCCGCTGGTGCATAATGTGCTGATGCAGGCGAGTTTTGAGCGGAAAGTATAGCGTACAAACCCTTTACAGATAGTGGATTCTAAGTTAGCTCTTTCAAAGATTTGAAAGAGGACACCATGAATTTAGACGCGATTAGCGCGGGCAAAAATCCGCCGCATGACATTAACGTTGTCATTGAAATCCCCCAAGGAATGGGCGCGATTAAATACGAAATTGATAAAGATAGCGGTGCGCTGCTGGTTGACCGTTTTCTCGGCACGGCAATGCATTACCCTGCCAATTATGGCTTTGTGCCGCATACATTGGCGGATGATGGCGATCCGGTGGATGTGCTGGTTATAACCCATGCGCCGATTCTGGCGGGCGCGGTGGTGCGGGTGCGGCCGGTTGCTGTGCTGAACATGGAAGACGATGGCGGCATGGATCAGAAGATTGTCGCTGTTCCGGTCAGCAAACTGTCGCCGCTGTATGATAAAATTAAAGACATTGGTGATGTTGAGCCATTAACGCTCAAGCAAATTGAGCATTTTTTCCAGCACTATAAAGATTTAGAGCCGGGTAAATGGGTTAAACTTCACGGCTGGGCGGGTGTTGCGGAGGCTGCACGTTTAATCGAAAAGGGACTGAAAGACGGCAAGGCAAAGGCGGCATAAAATTCAGTGAGTGAACGTTAATTCACTTTTTGATCGCTGTTTTTGCTGTATGTAGTTGTTGCAAGCGTTCGCATTGCATCACTTAGTTCCGATTCGGCGGCATCAAGCTTCGCATCGAGCGCGCTCATAACCGCAAAGGCATTCGGCGCGGCATTCCCGCTTAGATGATGTTCCGCGCTACTGAGTGCGCTCATCGCGCTGCCGCGGATAACGGCTTGTTCAGTAAGGCTGTAATTATTGAGCCGCGCGGCAACTTCACTATGCACACGCGCACTTATTTGCGCAGTGAAATTAGGCAGAGCTGTCGTGTGGTGGTGGTGCTTCTCCTGCGGCGCAGCGATTTTTTGGTCATGGTGCGCTGTTGATTGAGCAGTGTGCGGCGCTGTTTGCTGCACTAAAGCCGATGGTGCGGCGGGGCTGCGGGCGTTGATGTCGTTGTTTGGCGCGGCATCCCGCGTTGGGTTTTTAGATTGATTTTCTGAACGCTGATGGAATGCGGGGTCATTTAGTGCCGCAGCGGCCTCGTTTACATGATTTTGCCGCGCTAAGGATTGGGCGAGGTGCTGCGCCTCAGGAACCAGGGTTGATTGCGCGTATTGCCCCAGTTGTTGCGGATTCTCGCGCAGCAGCGTGACAGCTTCATTAATGCGCTTATCAAGCATATCCGGGGAAAAATTGTAGTAATACTGCTGAATTTGTGGCCAGGCCTGCTGAACGCCGAGGCCGATGCCGAGCAGCCCATTGCCCAGCGCCATGCCCTGCTGCATCAGACTCCCGCCCTCAAGCCCCAGCAGCGCAAGCGATGCCGCCCCAGCCCAGAAACCCCCTGCGCCGCGCCCAACCATGGCAAACGCGGCGCTCATCACCCAGCGGCGAAGAAGATGATGTTTTACAACGTGTTGCTGGAGCATGTGGCCAAACATCGCCGGGTTCAAACCCTGCGCGCGCGCCGCATCCAGCAGTGGCTGCAGCGCCTGGCTCATCGGTTTAAGTGCAACCAGCGCCTTATCAAAATAGCCCATCAGCGCGCTGCCAAAGCCGCTTAAGCCCAATAAAACCGCGAGAACACTGGCCATTAGGCCGCCATTGACGATGCTGATAAGGCCGCTTGCAACCAGCATGCGCCTCCGCCGCTTGCGCACAACTAGGCCGCCGTGATCGAGTAAATTTAGGAAATTGGGGATGTCTTGACAGCGTTGTTCTATGAAAACTCTGTCGCGCCGTTCGCCCCGGCCGCGCCGCTCGCCAAAGGGAAGGGCTGCGCTTTGTGTCTGGCGGCGTTCGCCGAGGCCGCGCCGTTCGGTATGGTTTGTGATGCTGGTGCCGCTGGCGGTTGTGCCGATGCTGATGATGGTCTCAGTGACGGATTCTGAGTCTGTTATATCATCGCGCTGGTAAACTTGAGTGTGGGGCACGAATTCCTACGCATGAGTTTATAGTGTAGTATAACATGTTACAAAGCAATGTTTTAGCCGGCTAAGGCTTCGGGGATAAGTACTTGTTCGACGTAGGGGACGATTTTATTATAATCCCGCTCATACCGTTTCAGCACATCATACTTAAAGTAGGCGCGTGCGGATTGAATCTGTTCGGCATCGCTGCCTTTTAAAGCATAGAGCCAGTTTTCAATGTTCATCTGAACCACATCATCTTTCAGAAGAGGGCTATTTTTCAGATTGCTGTTAGAAGAGAAGAGGTTGAAGAGTGCCATAAATCGTATTCCTTATTAAGGTGTTTTTAACACAATCCACCGGCATATGCAATAGAAATATATCTAATGCAATATATTTCTATTGTTATTTCAAATTAAATCCCAGCGCTTTTGCCACCGTAAAGATATCTTTATCCCCGCGTCCGCACAGATTCATCACCAGAAGATGGTCTTTCGGCAGCGTCGGCGCGATTTTGAGGACATGCGCGAGGGCATGAGAAGGCTCCAGCGCCGGGATAATGCCCTCCGAGCGGCAGAGACGCTGAAACGCAGCCAGCGCCTCATCATCCGTTGCGCTCACATACTCAACGCGCCCAGTATCATGCAAATAAGCGTGTTCGGGGCCAATGCCCGGATAATCAAGCCCGGCGGCGATGGAATGAGCATCAAGAATCTGCCCATCATCATCTTGTAATAAATAGGTTTTATTGCCGTGGAGAACCCCCGGCTTGCCGCCCGACAGCGAGGCCGCGTGCTGGCCGCTGCTCAGCCCTTTTCCCGCCGCCTCAACGCCAATCATGCGCACGGCGGCATCCTCTAAAAACGGCGCAAACAGCCCCAGCGCGTTGCTGCCGCCGCCAATACAGGCAACCAGCGTATCGGGCAGGCGGCCTTCTGCGGCCAGCATCTGCGTCTTTGTCTCTTCGCCGATGACTTTATGAAAATCGCGCACCATGGTGGGGTAGGGGTGGGGGCCCGCCGCCGTGCCAATCAGATAAAAGGTGTCGTCGACGCGGGCAACCCAATCGCGCAGCGCTTCGTTCATCGCGTCTTTCAGGGTCTGCGCCCCGGTTTGTGCCGGGCGGACATCCGCGCCGAGAAGTTTCATGCGAAAGACATTGGGGGCTTGGCGCTCAACATCCCGTGCGCCCATAAAAACGGTGCATTCAAGGCCAAAAAGTGCGCACACCGTGGCCGTGGCAACGCCGTGTTGCCCTGCGCCGGTTTCGGCAATGATGCGCTTTTTGCCCATGCGTTTCGCCAGTAAGGCTTGGCCGAGGCAGTTGTTAATTTTGTGCGCGCCGGTGTGGTTTAGTTCATCCCGCTTAAAATAAATCTTTGCCCCGCCCAGCTCCCGCGTCAGGTTGGCGGCATAATACAGCGGCGAGGGGCGGCCAACATAGTCTTTGAAATAATACTCAAGCTCATTCCAAAACGCCGGATCCTGCCGCGCCGTCTCATACGCCGCCGTCACCGAATGCAGCAGCGGCATCAGCGTTTCCGAGATATATTGCCCGCCGTAAACGCCAAAATGCGTGGGCAGTGCGGATGATGCGGTCATGCGTTAGCCGTAAATCGGGAACCGCTCACACAGCGCCCGGACTTCGGCTTTAACGCGCTGTTCCACCGCGCTATCCCCTTCCGGGTTTTTGGTCAGCGCATCGAGCACATCCCCTGCCCATTCGCCAATCTGGCGGAACTCATTAACGCCAAAGCCGCGGGTTGTGGCGGCTGGTGCGCCGAGGCGAATACCCGATGTGAACGCCGGTTTTTGCGGATCAAAAGGAATAGCGTTTTTGTTACACGTCATCCCGGCACGCTCAAGAGCGGCTTCAGCGGCTTTGCCGGTGAGGTTTTTCGGGCGCAGGTCAATCAGCGTTAAATGGGTGTCTGTGCCGCCGGAAACAACAGCAAGGCCGCGTTTCACAAGGACTTCACCCAATGCTTGCGCGTTGGCAACAACGGCTTTCGCATACTCTTTAAAGGCAGGCTGTAACGCTTCGCCATACGCAACCGCTTTACCGGCAATCACGTGCATCAAGGGGCCGCCCTGAAGGCCGGGGAACACTGCCGAATTGATTTTTTTGCCTAAGTCTTCATCGTTCGACAAAATCATCCCGCCGCGCGGGCCCCGCAGGGTTTTGTGGGTCGTTGTGGTGGTGACGTGGGTGTGGGGCAGGGGCGACGGGTAAATCCCGGCGGCAACAAGACCGGCAAAGTGCGCCATATCCACCATGAAATACGCGCCCACCTTATCCGCAACGGCGCGGAAACGCGCGAAATCAATAATACGCGGATAGGCCGAACCGCCCGCGATAATCAGCTTTGGTTTGTGTTCCAGAGCCATCTGTTCCATCTGGTCATAATCGAGCAGCGAGTCGGATTCGCGCACGCCGTATTGCACGGCGTTAAACCATTTACCGGACAGGTTCGGCGCCGCCCCGTGGGTCAAGTGACCGCCGGAGGCGAGCGACATGCCAAGGATAGTATCGCCTGGTTTAATCAGGGTCAAAAACACGGCTTGGTTAGCCTGTGCGCCGGAATGCGGCTGAACGTTGGCATAGTTGCAGCCAAACAGCTTTTTGGCGCGGTCGATTGCGATTTGCTCAACGCCATCAACGAATTCACAGCCGCCGTAATAGCGCTTGCCGGGATAGCCTTCGGCGTATTTGTTGGTTAGCACGCTGCCTTGCGCCTCTAGAACGGCGCGGGAAACGATGTTTTCTGAGGCGATCAGCTCAATCTGGTGCTGCTGGCGGCCAAGCTCTTTATCCAGCCACACGGCAACATCCGGGTCGTTTTGTTTCAAGCTGTTGTTGAAAAAGCTGTTGTGGTTGCTGTGTCCGGGCTTGGTCAGGGCTGACATATCTATGTTCCTCAGAATCGTTTTAACTAAATTTTGCAACGCGCTGGGCGTGGCGTCCGCCCTCGAAATCAGTCGCTAAAAAAGCATCAACAATCGCGAGAGCCTGCGCCGTATCCAACACGCGGGCGCCAAGGACTAGCACATTCGCATCGTTATGCAAGCGTGCCATCTTGGCGGCTTCAGGAGTTGCGCACAGCGCCGCGCGAATGTGGCGGTGGCGGTTGGCGGCAATGCTCATACCGATGCCGGTGCCGCAGATTAAAACGCCGCGTGCACTGTTGTTTTGTTTTAAGGCCTGGCAGACCTTTTCCGCATAATCGGGGTAATCAACGGAATTGCTCGAATCCGTGCCCAAGTCATACACGATAATTTTTTTTTCGATGTGCGCTTTAAGGGCGTTTTTGAGGTCAACACCGGCATGGTCGGCGGCTATGTAAAGCGTGTCTATCATAGGCGCACACTAACAAGTTAAAATTTCGTTAACAAGGGCTTGATGTTGTCTGGAATCATGCTAGTGTGGAATCATGGAGGTTTTTATGGATGCTGTTGTTTCTGTTGACGTTGTTGCCCCTCGTGGTCGTTTTAACGACATTCTTAAAGATGGTGGCGTTTTGATGAATCTTGAAGAATGGAAGGTTGCTCTTAAGAGCGGACAACGCAGCCGGATTGAATCGGCGCGCGCGTTTTTCAAATATGATATCAATAAACGCTATGCCAATGACTACAAGGATTTTATACCTTTTATCGAAAAAGTTGTTTTAGAGCAATAATAAGGCAACTTATTCGAGTATATGATAAAACTTTATTGACCTTGCCCATTAAAACGTGATATATATCACATATAAGGCGAGGGCAGTTATGTTTTATCAAGATTTGACAGCAAATAATGTGTACGATGTTTTGGCGAAATATTTTGGAGAGAGAGACGCGATTAAAAATACAGCAGCGATAACCGATGGCACGGTTATGATGAATATCGAAGAATGGTTTCAGGCATTAAAAGCCGGTCATATGCAGCGTGTTTTTTCGGCGCGTGCGATGTTTAAATATGATATAAACAAGCGTTATCAAAATGAGTTTTCTGCGGTTGTGCCCTTTGTTGAGCGCGCCTTGCTAAATGAGGTTGACGCAGAAATGGCCGCTTAAAGTTTCATATCACCTTGAAGTAGCTTTTTTCGACGTTGTTCCGCCTCACCGCTGAATTTTTCCTCATAGCGCAACCATAATAGGGCTGTGACAGCTTTCTCAGGCTCGTCATTATCAAGAGCATTCGCAATCCTATCCAGCGCCGCCACTTTGTTTTTCGCGCTGGCCGCTACTAACGAATCAATCGCCGCAACGGTATCTGCTTCCGATAAGGCCTCTCGCTGTTCTAAAACATGCGTTAACAGCTGCTTATCCGTGCTGGTTTCGGGAAAGGGCGCGCCGCCTGCAAGAGTATAACAGCACAGGGCGCGCTGGTATAAATTAGATAACGCCTGGTACGCTGCATTCACGGCGGCGGCGTGCTGGGCGGCAAAGAGCTGCTCTTTTTTAGAGCGCCGCGCCGCCGTATCGGGATGCACCGGGGCGATGGCTTTAAGATACGCAGCGGTCAATGTGTCTGTATTCAAGTGCACACTAACGGGCAGACCAAGCAGCGCAAAGGGAGACAGCGGCCAAGGTGGCAGCAAAACACCGCACGCAGAACAGGTCACTTGTGGCGCGCTCACAACACTATGGCACGACCAACACAACGCGGGCGCTATCGCTGTCATCGGTGTATTCTTTGCTTGGGTTTTAGCATGGAATACCTGTACTGCTGGATAAACGAGATAACAAGCCCGCCATGGCCAGACCGGATTTTGCTTTAGAGACAGAGTGTCTGTCGTTTGCCTTTCCCTTTCGCCAGGTGTTGCGGGATGTAACACTGTCGCTACCCTTTGCCAGTATCACGACGCTGGCGGGATTAAACGGCGCGGGGAAATCGACGTTGCTGCGCTGTTTAGCCGGTGTTGAGCCGCGCTATACGGGGCATGTCCGGCTTTTTGGGCTGGATACGCGAAAAGAGCCGATGAAAACCCGCCAGCTTGCCGGGTTTCTTAATGATTCTTTTGGTTTTCCGAGCGGCCAGACGGTGGGGCAGTTTTTACAGTATATTGCCGGGCTGCGCGGTTTCACCGGCGCTGCTTTAAAAAATACCCTCGACTACACCCGCGATATCCTGCGTCTTTCACAAGATATGTGGGAGATGACCGCAGCAACGCTTTCCGGCGGTTTGCGCCAACGGGTGGGGCTGGCGGGGGCGCTGGTTCATCAGCCGCGGTTGGTATTTTTAGATGAACCAGTCTCCATGCTCGATCCGCCCGCAAAGCGCGAGTTTTTTAATCTGCTCGATACGCTGCGCAGCAATAAAATAACCGTGTTGCTTTCGATGCATCATTTGGAGGAGATGGCCACCTTCAGCGATAATTTTATCGTGTTGTCGGAAGGTCAGGTTATCGACCACAGCGCGCTGTCTGTTCTAGACGCAGACGGAGCCGCGGCAACCAGTGCACGGCGTGTGTATTTAAAAATCACCGGGGAGGCGGCGGCATATAGCCCGCTGGTGCTGCGCTGCACTGGGCTTAAGACGGTGCGCTGTCGGGGCAGTGAGATGGTTTTAGAGCTGCGCGCCAGTGATGCAGATATTGCGGCGCTGGTGCGGCTGCTGGTGCTGAATAAAATGCCGCTGGTATCGTTTCGGGTGGCGGCCTTCAGCCTGGATGACCTGTTTCAACGCGGGGCGGTTTCCTAATGCTGGGCGCGGAATATCGCCGTTACACAGCAGAGCAGGGCATCGCGCAGGTTCTGTTGACTGCAGCATTGGTGCTGTGCGCGTTTGCGGCCGCGTATTTTGCCGTGTTACCGGGGATGACGGCCAGCGCAAATGCGGCTCCGCGCAGCGCACTTTTGGCTGAAACACTCAATCTTGGCTTTCTGTTCGTGGCGCTGGGCGGCTTTTTATGGGGCGGAAAAGCCGTGAGCGATGGGGTGATGGAAGATTTTAACGGCAATATTTGGGTGTGGCAGCAGGCAAGCGTTGTCTCGCCGCTGCAATTTATGCTGGGAAAGCTTTTTGGTGCGCCGGTTTTATCGTGGCTATTGGTGCTCTTGACGGGGCTGTGCGTAAGCAGTGTAACGCTGCTGCATGTAGGGGCAGAGGCCGCCGCACAGCTTATCCTGATTGCATTCTTGCTGCTTAGTATCGGTTTTTTGTTTAATCTGGGCAGTTGTTTCTTGCTGCCCTATGCCCTGAAACGCCTCAACAAAACACAGTTGGGTTTGCTGCATTCCATGGTTGCGTTGTTGCTGGCGTTTATTCTGCAATCTTTTGGTGGTCTTATCGTCGATGTGGGGCTTGGCATCCGGCAGGCGGCTCCCGTTCTGTGGTATGGTTATGTAGTGCCGGGGGTGCTGTATTATATAACGTTAAGCGGCGTTGTTGCGGCCATAGCCGGGCTTTCGGTGTATGCGGTTATCCGCTCGTGCCTGTTGGGGCAGCGAGAGGTTTATTTTGCTCTTATCGCACTGCTTATCCTGGGTTTCCTCGCCGGGGGGAGCGCGGCTGAGTTGTGGAATCAACTGGCAAAGACCTTAACCGGCAGTGAAGGCCAGGCAGGCAGCAGTTTTTACGCGGTGATGCTGTCGCTCTATATCGTTGCCGCGCTGGCTACTTACGCGGCGCTTTTTTTCTCAACAAAAAGCGTGGTTGTTATTGAAACGTTTTTAGCGGCCTTAACGCAATCCTTTGCGGCCACGATGGCGGCAATTCCGGCGTGGGTTATGACGGGCAGTATCGCCCTGCTCGCCGCCTTTTTTGCCGTGACGAATCGCTTTGATGCGCACAGTTTCACCGTTATTGGCCTTGCGGCCTATCTTGTGCGCGATGCGGCGATTGTGCTGTATTTTAATTTTGCTAGCCGCAAGGGCAGTCGTCCGGATATGGCGGCGTTGGGCTATATTCTTCTGCTGTATTTTTTAGTGCCGCCGCTACTGCAAGCGGCAAACCAGCCGCTGCTGGCGTCGCTTTTTTGGGTCGATATCGCAAACCCAAGCCTGACAGCGATGTTGTCTGCGTGCATTCAGGCGGCTACTGTTAGTGCGCTTGCCATTAGGCGTTATAAAACTATTGCCGCAAGGCATAAAGCAGGGCTAGCAAGCCCTGCCTCCCTAAAGTTTTCAATCCCCATACTGCCCCTGCTGGTATTGCCGCCGCGTGCACGCACGGAAAGCCCTGCCCCGCCAGCTGATGCAACAACCACTGTTGAAAACGAGCACAAAGAGGAGGAAAATTTTACGGAAGGTTACAGCCTAGAGACCGTGCTAAAACATATGGAAAAGTTAGACGATAACACCTTGATTCGTGGCGAAGATTATGAAGAAAGGGTTAAGTAATAAGCGTATTTTTGGAAAGTGTTTTTTTACTCCTTGCACCTATAGTGATACTAACTAGATAATTAATACGTATAAGGCGGCCGTTGGAATGACGCAGAGTGCGACAAAAACCATTATGATTGTTGAGGATAACGACCTCAACATGAAGCTGTTTCACGATTTACTCGTGAGCCAGGGGTATAAGGTTGTTGGCACAGTAGACGGGTTGGCAGCGGTGGAACTTGCCCGTAAACACAAGCCAGACCTTGTTTTAATGGATATTCAGCTTCCCAATATTTCCGGCCTCGACATCACCCGCAATATGAAACGCGAAGATGATTTGCGCCATATACCTATTATTGCCGTAACCGCGCTGGTGATGCGGGGCGACGAGCAGCGTTTTCTTGATGGCGGCTGCGCGGCCTATATTCCGAAACCTATTTCTGTGCCACATTTTCTAACAACCGTGCGCCAGTATATAGAAACATAGGGATACGAGATGCCTGGTCGTATCCTTGTTGTGGATGACATGCTGCCCAACATCAAGTTGTTGGAAGCCAAACTGGCCTCTGAATACTATGAAATTCTAACGGCGTTCAGTGGTATTGAAGCTATTGAAAAAGCAGAAAAAGAATCGCCTGACCTGATTTTGCTCGATGTGATGATGCCGGATTTGGATGGGTTTGAGACCTGTCGCCGTTTAAAAGGCAACCCGCTGACGCAACATATTCCGGTTGTGATGGTTACGGCGTTATCGGATTCAACAGATCGCGTGCGCGGCTTAGAGGCGGGCGCGGATGAGTTTTTAACAAAACCGGTACGGGATTTACCGCTATTTGCGCGGGTGCGCTCGCTTATTCGCTTGAAAACATTGATGGATGCGTATCGTATTCGCGAAGCCACCTCAACGGAATTTGGCGCGTTGAAAAAAGATCTTCTGGGCGTTGCGGTGGTAAAAGGCGCATCAGTTGCGGTGTTGGCGGATGACAATTTAACGCAAATGAGCCTGAAGCGTATTTTAGAAAAAGACCAGCATCGCATCACGCCGTTTGGTACGGTTGAAGAATTGCAGGAAGGCATTCCCGGCGGTAATTTCGATATTCTCATTGTGCCGTTGCGGCTAAAGGGCGAGGATATGCTCCGTTCTTGCGTCGCGCTGCGTAATAATGAGAAATCCCGGCAATTGCCCATCCTGCTGATGGCTGAGGAAGAAGACGAGCCAATATTGGCGAAGGCTTTGGAATTAGGGCTTAATGATTACATTTTGCGCCCGATAGATCAGCACGAGTTGCGCGCGCGCGTTGCAACCCAGGTGCGGCGGCTGCGCTATCAAGAGCGGCTGCGCAATACCTATGAGATGTCTATTAATCTCGCGCTCACAGATGAGCTGACCGGGCTTTATAACCGCCGCTATTTCAATGCGCATTTGGATAGTCTGCTGGCGCAGGCGGAAAAGGAGCATAAATCAACCACCGTTCTAATTCTTGATATAGATTTTTTTAAGAAAATTAATGATACATACGGCCATGATGAAGGCGACAAGGTGCTCGTGGATGTTGCAAAGAGGCTGATGCGTTCCGTTCGGGATGCGGATTTGGTGGCGCGGCTGGGCGGGGAAGAGTTTGTGGCGGTTCTGCCCGATACCCGCACGGGGATTGGTTTGCAGGTTGCTGAACGCTTGCGCCGCTCTATGGAAGGCACGCCCTTTTCCCTGCTGTCCGGACAGGAAATTCCGGTAACGATTAGTATCGGCATGGCCTGCACCCGCAATGAGGCCGATTTGGACAGGCACCGGATGCTAAAAGTGGCGGATGAGGCGCTATACAAAGCCAAGCGCAGCGGTAGAAACCGGGTTGTTGTTGGCTCTTTTGCCGCCACGTCCGTGGCGAGCATGGGTAAGGACAAAGCGGTCTCTTAACAGACCGTTATTATTGTTTACATCAAAAGCAGGCGCGGTATGGTGAATCATGCCGCTGCGCCCTAAATCCGCGCCGAAAGACGCGTCTTTTGAGACAGAAACTCTCAACGATTTTTTGCGTGCCGCGGGGCAGGGCGATGAAACCGCCTTTTCTGAATTAGTCCACCACGTCGCGCCGCGCTTAAAAACCTGGCTGATGCGCCGCAATTATAGCGATTCGGATGCTGAGGACATTATTCAGGAGACCTTTGTTGCGCTGTGGCAGCAGGCCGCCGCACGGTTTGACCCTCTGCGCAGTAACATCTATACTTTTATTGTGGGTATTGCCCGGCATAAAGCCGCAGACCGCTGGCGGATGCGTAACGCGGCGGTAAACAACGCGGCGTTTGTGCCGCTTGACGATGTGGCCGACACGTTGCAATCGGATGCGGGTGAGAACGTCGATGCACTCGCGGTGCGGCAGGCCTTGAAATTGCTTCCGGCTGAGCAATATCAATGCGTGTATGCAATGTTTTACCAAGGATTGACCCATGAACAGCTGGCTGCAAACAGCGGCATCCCGCTGGGAACGGTTAAATCGCGGCTTCGCCTTGCCTACTCCAGTTTAAGAAAAAATTTAGGATAAACCCACTTTATATGGCCTCGTTTCACCCTGATGCGGATTTGTTATTGCGTTACAGCGCAGGAACCTGCGGCGCGGCACTGCAGCTCGCGATATCCAGCCATTTGGCGCTGTGCAATGAGTGCGCCTATGCGGTTCAGCGTCTGGATGCCATTAGTGGTATGGCGATTTCCGAAGCGCAGCCGACTCTGGTAAGTAAAAAATGCCTGCAACAGATATTTGATCGCTGTAAAACGCCGGTTACCGCACAGCCAGCAGCGCAGGTGACGGATACATACCCCGCGCCACTTTCCGGGCTTATCAGCCAGAACCCCTTGAAATGGGAGTCTCGCGGCAAGGATATTCAGCAAGCGATTTTGCTGAAAGAACAAAGCGGTACGGTCGCCTATATGATGAAGATTCGTAAAGGCGCGGAAATTCCCGAACACAATCACCGCGGCGACGAATTCGTCTTGATTCTTGAAGGCAGCATGATTGACCAGCGCGGCGCAACCCTGCGCGGCGATTTTGTAACAACAGACGCGGCGTTCACCCATAAGCCGCGGGCGGGCGATGATGCCGACTGCGTGTGCTTGGTGGTTGCAACTGGCGGCGTGAAATTTACTAAGGGGCTGCTGCGGGTTCTCAATGTGTTGCCGTGGCAGTAACAGCTATATATCAAGCTAAACCGGCCAGAACTGCTCTTCCAGCCGCGTTGCAGTTCTAAAAATTCCCTCTAACTGTGTTTGACGTATCGGGGTTAGGCGCGCTCCTGCTTGCCTGTCTAGTTCGACCATCGCCGAGGCGGCAACGTTCTGATACTCCGCGCCGCTGTACATCTCTATCCAGGAATAATAGGGGTTGCCAATTTTAACCGTTGCCGGGTCTGCTTTGAGCGCTGCGCCAATTTCGGCATAGCCAATGATGCATGGCGAAAGCGCGGTGAGTAAATCGAGCGCATCGCCGCGCTGGCCGGTATCCAGTACAAAGCGCGTGTACGCAATCAGCTCAACGCTGGGCGGCGTTGCCAGCACATCCGCCTCAGATAGCCCCCATTCGCGGCAATACTTAAGATGCAGGCTTAGTTCTTGTTCCAATATCGCGTTCAAGCCGCTGAGCGCATAGCGCATTCCGGTGAGGCTATCCGCTTTATACGCAAGCAGCGCATAGGCACGGGCAAACTCAATCAGGAATAAATAATCCTGGCGCAGATAATGTTGAAAAAGCTTTTTTTCCAGAGTTCCCGCAGCGAGGCGAGCCACAAATGAATGCTGGGTATAGCCCTGCCAGTCGGTGGCTGCTGCGCCCTTTAGAATACTGAAAAAACTCATCGGTATTCTTCCCTTATCAAAAACAGAAAGTAAGCCCGGAAAGCAAACGTCAAATCCTGCTTGTTCTATCAATTAGGCGATGAAATTAGCCTTGTGTAAACAACTCTATCCAATTGCTCAAGCATGATCTCTTTAAAGTCATTGGTGCTGACGGTGGGCTTAAAGACTTCCTGATAAAAATCAGGCGTGGTTGCGCATCCTTTAAGAATGTCAACTTGTGCTGGTTTTAGATTGGGGTTGGTATTGACAACGAAAACACTGATGGCTTGGTTGTTGTAGCGAATTGTTTTAATGTAATCACAGGCTTCTTTAGTTATTGTCGCTATTTCATCGGCTTTTGGGTGTTCGGAATAGGCTGTTGCATCCACAAGACTCAGCGCTACTTGAACTTTGTTGGGATTAACCTGGTCAACAAATCCTGCAGCAAATAGGGTGATAATCTTTTTGCGTTTATCATCGATGTTAATCAAGTTACTGGGCTGGCCATAATTGGGCTTCACACCTTTACCTGACCAAGTAGTGTAATCGGGAAGTTGGCTATAACCGACCAATGTTTTATCCCACTTTGGTGATATCATTCGGTTACACCAGGATAAGCCCTCTATGAACAGAGGTTTTTGGTCAAATTGTATGGCCGATCCGCCGACACTAGAGGTATCCACATCCCACATTGGCACGGAACCCATGTTCGGCATCTGACCATAGAGTGCATCACCCGGATAGGTTAGCGGCAATACAGGCGGCAGGCAGAACATATGCCCAGAAGAACAACCAGTTTCAAAAAATGTAATCATGGGATCAAATTTTTCTTCTAACGCGGTTGCATCCGTAAAGTAATTTTGCTTGTCTTTACGAGCCAGTACACAACCGACAGATATGCCGGGTGCATTAGGTATTATGCCGCGGATATACAAATCAAGAAACTGTTGCCAGCAGTTTCCGGCAGAGCCTGAATCACAGGCCGGGGCACGCGAACAGTCGCTGTTACATGTTTGCAAAGCGGTACAGCCACTGCATGAGGCGGAAAAATCTGTAAATTTTTTGTCGATGTATTCTTTTGATTTTACGGCATCAAGGTGGCTTTTACCGCTTGATAAAGGAGCCAACAGGCCGTCCATATTATACACGCCGACATTGACACTATTGCCATAAGGAACAATCGCGTAAGCTAGTTTCTTTTTGTAGGTATTGTTTGCATTAAGTTGATTTATCCAAGTAACAACCTCACGCACAATTTCACCCGAATTGCTAGAACCGGACGCACCCCTCGAAAAACTGCTGTTGGTATAATCGCTATTAATCCTAGAGCTTAAATCAACGCCCATACACCAATCACTTTCGGGAAAAATTAATTCAGCCGTAGCGCGTGCGCTGATAGCGCCAGCAGCGGGACGTGCTGCATTCGAATTTGCAACTGCTGTGCTTTTAACGGTAACGTCAACTTGTAATGTATTCCAATCAACGGTTGATGACAGAACTTCTACGCCGGTGTTTGTCGCATCCTGAGGGAAATTCATGGCTATGAAATCTTGAACGCGCTTTTGCACGACAGCCGTATTTTGCGTCTCAAGATTGCGGAACATGGTGCGTGCGCCTGCAAGCGCGGCGTTGTCTGCAGCTTGCTGAAGATTACCAACATTCTGGCTGGTACTGGTCAATTGAATGGAGGCGAAAACAGCTATAGCTAGGATGATAGCTGTCAACCCGAAGATGAGCATGACAGCGCCATTTTTATCGGACAGAAAATTTTTCATGGCTGTGTTCCTTTTGTGGACGCTTGTTTTGACCAGTATTCTTTTCTTGCAGCAATCAGGTCATTTTTGAAAGAGGTATCTTGCGCCATCGCGCCCAGAAGCATGTACCCTAAATCGCGTCCGCCTTGAAGGTCTTTGGAATAATGTAATCCTGCTATTTTTCGCCGTGCTGAAATAGCGTCCGCTGTCGCAAAGGCATCACGTTGCCAGTCTATATTAACTAGGCTTAAAACCCCAGACAGTGTATAAAGCATGGCGGGGTGTGCGGCGGGAAATCCTGTTTCTGGCTCAGGTTTGCTAGCTACTGGCGATGCCAAATCAAGAATTGCCGGGTTATTTTCAACGGGGCGGCTGCCACGCCATTGAAGCCGTGCACCGTAAATGCTGGCGGCTGCGGTTGCCCAGCTTCGTTCTAAAAGATGTTTGAGTGCTTTATTATCAGAGCTGTTAATATCAATTTTATGCGGCGCTGTGATTAATTCCAACCTAAACATGTCTTCACTTTTTAGGGTGTTACGCTCAACGGTGGTCAATTTTTTTTGCTCGGCGATGATGCTTTGCTCATCGACTTTTCTCTCTTCTGTGCTCGTAGTTGCTCCAGCAAGCGCGCCATAAGGAAGGGGGGCAGCAAGTCCGTAGCCATCAATAGCGTGCGCCGACACGGCGTACAGTGTTATAATAATAAATATAATGGACGTTATTGATACACTCATTTTATCAGGCTATCATGAAAAGTATTAACAAATGGTTAACGGATTGTCAGTGCTTTTGCAGCCTTAAAAAGCCAATCACTCAACCTCTTCCAGCCACATCATCTGTATGGCTTCTAAGATTTTTTCATTACTTTTCAGCGGGTCGTCACTAAACCCCGGCAGTTCAGTGACCCAGCGGTGCAAATCGGTAAAACGCACGGACAGCGGCGCAATCTCTGGCTTTGCCTCGCACAGCGCAATGGCGATGTCGCGTGAATCTGTCCAGCGCAGGGAACGCGGCATTAGCTGGCCTTTTTATCCACCGACATGTTGCGCGTTGCCCCCGGCAGACGGACTGTGAGGCCATCCAGCGCATCGGTCATGATAATCTGACACCCCAGGCGCGAGGTTGCGCACAGGCCAAAGGCCAAATCCAGCATGTCTTCTTCTTCTTCTTTGGCGTTCGGCAACGCATCAAAATATTCTTCATCAACAATCACATGACAGGTGGAGCAGGCGAGCGAGCCTTCACACGCGCCCTCTAAATCAACTTTATTGCGATGGGCAATTTCCAGCACGGACAGCCCGATTGGTGCATCCACCTCGCGACTTTTACCATCTTTTTCAATAAAACACATTTTCGCCATGATGCGCCCCTATTTTAAGCCTTTTTTGCAGTAGAAAGAAAGAGTTGCGGTGTTGCCGCCTGCGTTCCTGAAGACAGCCCGCGATTCTTTTTATTCATCAGCAATTGGGCAATTTTACCCAGCTCCGCTGCTAATTCCTTGCGGGTCACAATACGGTCAATCATGCCATGTTCCAAGAGATATTCCGAACGCTGGAAACCGGGCGGTAATTTCTCGCGGATGGTTTCTTCAATAACCCGCGCCCCGGCAAAGCCAATAATCGCGCCGGGTTCAGCCAGCGTTACATCACCCAGCATCGCAAACGATGCGGTGACGCCGCCGGTTGTGGGGTTGGTCAGCACAACAATGTACGGCAAGCCCGCCTCACGCACACGCTGCACGCCAATCGTCGTGCGCGCCATTTGCATCAGGGAGAGAATCCCTTCCTGCATCCGCGCTCCGCCGGAGGAGGGAATAACGATGTAGGCGGCCTTCTGCAGCACTGCGAGGCGTGCGCCGGCATAGAGCGCCTCACCAACAGCCGTGCCCATCGAGCCGCCCATAAATTCAAAATTAAACGCAGCCACAACAACGTTCTGTCCGCCGATCAGGCCATGCGCAACGATACAGGCGTCCTGCTCTTTGCTGGCCGTTTGCGCGTCTTTATGCCGATCGCTATAGCGTTTACGGTCTTTGAATTTCAGCGGATCAACCGGCACTTTGGGGAGCTCAATCCGGGTGTATTCCTCGCCGTCAAAAAGCAGCTCTAAGCGCCGTTTAAGCGGCAGTTTGCCGTGAAAACCGCAATGATGACACACATTCGCATTGCCCGCGTAATCGCGGTGGAAAATCATTTCGCCGCAATTGCCGCATTTGTGCCAGAGGTTGTCGGGAATATCAGGTTTCTTCGCGACAAAGGCGCGAATTTTGGGGCGGACAATTTCGGATAACCAAGACATAGTGTACTCTATAGACCCTTATGCAATTTTTTTCAAATAGGCATCGACATGCCGGATGAGTTCATCCAATTGGCCAGTGAAGAAATGATCCACCCCCGGCACAACGGTGTAATCAATTTTGATGTCTTTTTGTTTCGCGAGTTTTTGCGATAATGCCCGCACGGACGGCTCGGTCACAATCTCGTCTTTATCGCCAGTTATAAGTAAACCAGACGACGGGCACGGCGCAAGAAACGTGAAATCATATTTATTGGCGGGCGGCGCAACGCTGATGAAATGCTCAATCTCTGGGCGGCGCATCAGGAGCTGCATCCCAATCCAGGCGCCAAAGGAAAAACCAGCAACAAGCGTGCGGGAGGCATCGGGATTTTTCTGCTGCAACCAATCCAGCGCGGCGGCGGCATCGGTTAATTCGCCCTCGCCCTTATCGTATTCGCCCTGACTTTTGCCCACACCGCGAAAATTAAAGCGCAGCACGGCATACCCAGCCTGAACCAGCGCATGATAGAGCACATACACCACTTTATTGTTCATGGTGCCCCGGTTTGCTGGGTTGTCATCCGGCTTTGGATGCGGGTGTAACACCAGCGCCAGCGGCGCTTTGGGGTTGCTGGCCGGTTGATAGCGCCCTTCCAGGCGGCCAGCAGAACCGTTAATCATCACTTCAGGCATAGGGCAAAGCCTCATTAATCCAAAAAAACAGACGCGTTGCATACCACGGTGTGGGTGTAAAAAACAACCTTTGTGTTTTTAAACAGGTTATTCAGCAAAAAAATGAAGGGATGTCATTCCGAGCCTACAAAACCGCCAGGTTTTGTGGAGCCGAGGAATCTCCTTGTTATTCTGGGGGAGATCCCTCCACGCAGCCGCAACGCGGCTTTGGTCGGGATGACATACCTTTTATTGAATCACTCTGTTTTTAAACGCGGAAAGACTCACCGCAGCCGCATTTGCCCTTTTCATTGGGATTGCGGAAAACAAAACCGGATTCGGTGTCGGACTCTTCAAAATCCATTTCCGTGCCGATAACAAAGAGCGCGGCTTTCGGGTCTATCAGCACGCGCACGCCGTGCTCTTCCACCACGTCTTCAAATTTTTGCGCCGCATCGGCGTATTCAAGGGTGTAGGACAGGCCAGAACAGCCGCGAGTGCGCACACCAATCCGGATGCCGTAAGAGGGCTTGTCGCGCTTTGCGAGTAGCTCGTTAACGCGCTCCGCCGCCGCAGTGCTGATGCGCATGGGCGCAGGGCGTGGGGCTGGTGTTGTGGTTGTCATGCGGCAACGTTGGGCTTTACCGCGCCCGTCTGCTTGCTCTTATAATCCGCAATCGCCGCTTTAATGGCATCTTCGGCCAGAATCGAGCAGTGAATTTTCACCGGCGGCAACGCCAGCTCCTGCGCAATCTGGGTGTTGGCAATCGTTCCCGCATCGTCCAGCGTTTTGCCCTTCAGCCATTCGGTGGCAAGGCTGCTGGAGGCAATGGCAGAGCCGCAGCCAAAGGTTTTGAACACGGCGTTTTCAATCACGCCCGCATCATTAACCTGAATTTGCAGCTTCATCACGTCGCCGCAGGCGGGCGCGCCCACGAGGCCGGTGCCGACGTTGGCATCGTTTTTATCTAAAGAACCGATGTTCCGCGGGTTTTCATAGTGATCGATGAGTTGGTTGCTGTAGGCCATATTAAATCCTTGTTTTAGATGCTTGTT
This sequence comes from Alphaproteobacteria bacterium, assembly GCA_021297975.1. Lineage (GTDB taxonomy): Bacteria > Pseudomonadota > Alphaproteobacteria > JAJTHO01 > JAJTHO01 > JAJTHO01. The sequence goes on along the minus strand of JAJTHO010000071.1, from coordinate 855 downwards.
CAGATTGATATTTGGTATATATTTCAAAAGCCTCCGGTGAAGTTATACTAACAATGTGCGTGGCAGCTATCCTTGCGCTTTCCGCTGAAAGAACCGGATCCGACTCGAATAGCTGACTTTCTTCACCCGCAACAAACTGTAATGCCAAATTGCTTATGTTAAACTCTACTTTAGAAGCAACACTCCCCTTACTTTCCGCAAGAAGTACAGAAAGTTCATCCTGATCTATGGCTGCATAATCAATTCCTGCTAATTGCTCATCAGTTAAAAGTTCCCTTAATATCGCTTTTTCTTCATCTAAAAATCCCTCGGCTGGAATACAATTTTCTGATGTTATTTTTTTACTCGACATAATTTTACCTACCTTTTGATGATGTATGAAATGATGATAGCCTTATAAGCCCAATTGATGTAATCACTTAATATCAATGCGCCGCCCATTGTATATTCTTAAGATCGATACCCTCTTCTTTTACCATCTCCCACAACGGCGACATTTTTCTGAGCTTGTTCACTTTCTCCACAATCAAATCCGCCGCGTAATCAATTTCCTGTTCTGTTGTAAACCGGCCAAAGCCAATCCGCAGGGAGGTATGCGCCAGTTCCTCTTCAACGCCCAAGGCACGCAGCACATACGACGGCTCTAAGGACGCAGACGTACACGCCGAACCGCTGGAGACGCACAAATCTTTGATGCCCATCATCAGCGATTCGCCCTCAACAAAGGCAAAGCTGATGTTCAGATTGCCGGGGATGCGGGACACGGCGTCGCCATTCATAAAAATATCGGATAGCGCGGTGTTTATCTTACCCATAAAGCGGTGTTGCAGGGACGTAAGCCGCGCATTTTCCGCG